>NZ_JAUEUE010000018.1:0-193357 GCF_032485055.1 Bradyrhizobium sp. SZCCHNRI20481 | reverse complement strand
CCTTCGAATCGGACGAAGCTTGCCTGTCAGGAATCAACCCGGTCTGAATTGTCAGGACTCAGCCCGGTTCATACCGTCGGGGACCCCCACCCCCAACCCCTCCCCACAAGGGGGAGGAGAGCGCAGCCGACTCGTGGCGCCGCTGCGGCTCCGAACTGGCAAATGGCTTGGCGCCGTCGGCTCATCCTGTGTTTAGGGCAGCAGGCGCCCCTCACACCTCTTTCATGGCGCGATCGAGCAGCGCGCGGCAGTCGAGCAGCTCCTTGAGCACGCCCTGGAGCTTGTCGCGCTCCTCCGGCTTCATGCCGGCGCGGGCGGGCGGGCCGACCCGGAAGGTGTCGAGGATGTCGTCCTCGGTGTCGACGAAGCGGAAGTCGATGCCCTCCTCGTCGGAGGTCTCCTCCTCGTCCTCCGATTCGACCTCGGCCTCCCCCAGCGGCTCCTCCTCCATGAGGGCCTGGCCGAGCGTCTCCTCCATGGCCCCGAACGAGACCGCGGCGGAGCTGTCGGCCAGTCCCTGGACCGACTTGACGCCGTGCTCCTTCAGGATCCGCTGCACCCCCTTGATGGTGTAGCCTTCGCCATAGAGCAGGCGCCGGATGCCCTTGAGCAGGTCGACGTCGTCGGGCCGGTAATAGCGCCGGCCCCCGCTCCGCTTCATCGGCTTGATCTGGGCGAACCGGGTCTCCCAAAACCGCAGCACGTGCTGCGGAATGTCGAGCTCCTGCGCGACCTCGCTGATCGTCCGAAACGCATCCGGCGCCTTGTCCAAATGCCCGTTCCCCTTCGATCGTGCTGACAAGAAAGTGGAAGACTACGCTGAATAGATTGGACGAACTGTACGCGGGACGAACTGTACGCGGGACGAACGATACGCGTTCGTCACGGCCCTGCCGACAATGCGGCGGGGCGACGGCCCCGGCCCTATTCCGGCTCGGCGCCGAACTCAGCGCTGGCCTCGCCGTTCATCTTGCCGCTGCCCTGTTGGCCGTTGATGCGCTGCTTCAGGATCGCGGACGGCTTGAACACCATGACCCGCCGCGGCGAGATCGGCACTTCCGTGCCGGTCTTGGGGTTTCGTCCGATGCGCTGCCCCTTCTTGCGCACCATGAACGACCCGAAGGACGATAGCTTGACCGTCTCGCCGCGCTCGAGGCAGTCGGTGATCTCTTTCAAGACCAGCTCGACGAATGCAGACGACTCCGTGCGCGACAGCCCCACCTTCTGGTAGACTGCCTCGCAGAGATCGACGCGTGTGACTGTTTTTCCGGTTCCCGCCATCGCCTGCCCCAAACTCACGGCGAATAATTCGCTCCGGAAATTAAGAGGTTAAGCGGCGGTGGTCAACAGCAGCGTGAATAGAAGTACAGGCCGTAGTGTCGATCTCTGGGCGTAATCCCGCCGCACGGCAGGCTCACCAGCGCACCAGGGCCGAGGCCCAGGTGAAGCCGCCGCCCATCGCCTCCAGCAAAACCACGTCGCCCTTCTTGATGCGGCCGTCCTTGACGGCCACGTCCAGCGCCAGCGGGATCGAGGCAGCGGAGGTATTTCCATGCCGATCGACCGTCAATACCACCTTCTCCGGCGCGATGTGCAGCTTGTGCGCCGAAGCGTCGATGATTCGCTTGTTGGCCTGGTGCGGCACGAACCAGTCGATGGTCTCGGCCGACAGGCCGGTGGCATCGAAGGCGTCGACGATCACGTCGGTGATCATGCCGACCGCGTGCTTGAACACCTCGCGGCCCTCCATCCGCAGATGCCCGACGGTCTGGGTCGAGGACGGACCGCCGTCGACATAGAGCTTGGCCTTGTGGCGACCGTCGGAGCGCAGATGCGTGGTCAATACGCCGCGATCGGCCGACGTGCCGCCCTGCTCCTGGGCGTCCAGGATCAGCGCGCCCGCGCCGTCACCGAACAGCACGCAGGTGGTGCGGTCGTTCCAGTCGAGGATGCGCGAGAAGGTCTCGGCGCCGATCACGAGCGCACGCTTGAACGAGCGGCTGCGGAGGAAATTGTCGGCGGTGGCGAGCGCAAAGACGAAGCCCGAGCAGACCGCCTGCAGGTCGAACGCCGCGCCATGGTGGATGCCGAGTTCGTTCTGGACCGCGACCGCGGTCGCCGGAAAGGTGTTGTCCGGCGTCGAGGTGCCGAGCACGATCAGGTCGATCGACTGCGGATCGACGTCGGCCGCCGCAAGGGCGGCCCGGGCCGCGTTGACCGCCAGATGTGAGGTGAACTCGCCCTCGGCTGCGACATGGCGCTCACGGATGCCGGTGCGCTGGACGATCCACTCGTCCGAGGTCTCGATGCGGCTTGCCAGCTCGGCATTGGTCACGACCCGCTGCGGGAGGTAGGAGCCACAGCCGAGCACGACCGAACGAATTGTCACGAGACAGCCTCCTGGGCGACGGGTTCGGACGCCGGCGCGCCGCCGTCGGGATTGAGTGTTTGATTGATCTTGGTCAGGAGATCGTAGCGGGCCATCTCATAGCCAACCCTGACCGCCGAGGCAAAGCCCTCGGCGTCGGTTCCACCGTGGCTCTTGACCACCATGCCCTTGAGGCCGAGCACCACGCTGCCGTTGGATTTGCGCGGGTCGAGCCGGGCCCGCAAAGCGGCAAAGGCGCCGCGGGCCAACAGATAGCCGATCCGTGCAAGCCAGCTCGCCTGGATCGCGCCGCGCAGGAAATCCGTGACCTGGCGGACGGTGCCCTCGGCCGTCTTCAAAGCGATGTTGCCGCTGAAGCCCTCGGTCACGACCACGTCGGCCGCACCCTTGCCAATGCCGTCGCCCTCGACGAAGCCGATATAGTCGAGCTGCGGCAGGTTCATCGCGCGCAGCTGCTCGGCCGCCTCGCGGATCTCCTCATGGCCCTTGATCTCCTCGACGCCGATGTTGAGAAGGCCGACGGTCGGCCGCGGCTTGTTGAACAGCACGCTCGCCAGCGCGCCGCCCATCACGGCCAGCGCGACGAGATGGTGGGCATCGCCGCCGATCGTCGCACCGAGGTCGAGCACGACCGATTCGCCGCGCGCGGTCGGCCAGATCGCGGCCAGAGCCGGCCGGTCGATCCCGTCCAGCGTGCGCAGGCAGAAGCGCGCCATCGCCACCAGCGCGCCGGTGTTGCCGGCGGATACCGCGACGTCGGCCTCCCCCTTCTTGACCGCCTCGAGCGCGAGCCACATCGACGAGGTCTTTCGGCCGCGCCGGAGCGCCTGGCTCGGCTTGTCCTCCATGCTGACGGCGACGTCGGTGTGGATGACCCGCGAGACGGCCTTCAGCCGCGGATGCCGGTCGAGTTCGGGTACGATCTTGGCGCTATCGCCGAACAGCAGAAACTCCGCATCCGGATGGCGGCTCAGTGCGATCGCAGCACCGGGAATGACGATGGCCGCGCCGAAATCCCCGCCCATGGCGTCCAGCGCGATTCGAACCTTTTGAGGCATGACGTCCCGGAAACCTGATCTCGAGCTTTGTCTCGTCTTGGCCGTGACTTGCTTGGCCGTGTTTGGCGGTCGTTCAGAGGCATTGCGCGGCCGATGGACAGGCCAGAGGCCGTCCGGGCCTTTTCGTCGCACCCCGACCCGGGCGCGACAATAGCGTCTCTCCGTGTCGAAACAACCTCCCGGGGGCAATGCAATTTGCAACCGCCACGCGGTCCGGGGCCAGCAGGGACCCGTCTTTGCCATCGAAATCAGCAGCTTGAGAGGATTTCGAGAGGCTTTGTGACAGGATCGACCGCTTCCGGCCTGCACAACGGCGCGTCAATCCTCACCCGTTTTCTTCGCTTTGACCGCGCCCGGGGCGGCGGCATCTGCCGATTTCAGCGCCTTCAGCGCCGCGAAGGGATGGTCCTCCGGCTCGGCGGCTGCCGCCATCGGCTGCTCGAACACGGCACCCGGCTTGCGCGGATAGGGATCGATCCCCAGGAACAGCGCGTCGGCGGCAAGCCGGCCGAGGTCGATCTGCCCGCCAATGATCGGCTCCGGCGGATCAGCCGTCTCCACCTCGCTGTTGGGATCGTCCTCGACCAGATCGGCAAGCTCGGGAATCTGCTCCGGCGGGGCGAACATCTGGTCGATCGGCTCGTCGATCTCGATCTCGATCGGATCGAGCGTGACGACGCAGGTCTGACCGATCCGGGCCCGCACCCGGCCCTCGACATGCACCTTGCCGTCGCGCTTCTGGACGACGTCGAACGAGGCATGGGCCGAGATGACCTCGCGCAGCTCGGCAAGCGCGGCGAGCGCGCGGCGCGTGGCCTCGTCGGCCTCGATCTCGCGATGCAGGCCGACCTCCGGAATCTGCGCCACGATCACCGGCGGCGCCCGCCAGGGATCCTTCGCCGGATCTCGCCCCGTCTGTCGCGATGTGTCTGTGTCTCTGCTCATCTCGCTAGTCCTGCTGCACCGGCTGCGGGAAGCTCCAGCCGGCGCCGAGCAGCCTGTTGTCGTCGAGAGCGGCGAGGTGCGCGGCCACCCGCGCCGCATAGGCGGCAAGTCCGGCCGCGCTGTCCGGATGCTCCCCGTTCAAGATATTCTTCTGCAGCGCCTCCGCCAGCCGGGCCTCGCTCTCGGACCAGGCGAGGTCATAGGCGGCGGTGCGGCCATAGAATGCCTCGCCGAACTTCTGCATCCGCTTCGGCACGGTGAGATCCCCCACCCCCATCTCGCGCAGATTGTCGTCCATGTCGTCGCAGAAGCGGTCGAATAGCGCCTGCGATAGCTCCGACCCCACCCCGCGCAGCCGCCGCAGCACCAGCCACAGGTGCAGAATCAGCAGATCGAGCCGTCCCTCGACCGTGTCGGGGACATTCAAGTGTCTATAAAACAACGGGTCTCGGGTTTGTGCCACGATCGTGCCATAGATCGGCTCGATGGTTCCGCGCGGGGACGGTCGGGATTTGCTGAGAAGGTTGAATGGCCAGAGCATGACGGTTCCGCGGTCGAGTTTCCCTGACCCTGTTCGGGGGCATGTTGCAATCCGCAAGTTTGCCCGGTACGTCAACGCCCTGCCCGACGCAAGGGGACGGGATCCGATCTGAAGAAGATGACCCAGACAATGCGAACGACTGCCCGCCTGCTCTCCCGCGGCCTGAGCACCCGACTGCGCACCGCCGGCGCGATCGCGCTGACCTGTCTGGCGCTGGCCGCCTGCACCGGCGAGCAGTTCCAGAAGGGCTACATCATGCCCCCCGGCGCGCTGGAGCAGATCCCGATCGGCGCCAGCCAGGACCAGGTGCTGATCGTGATGGGCACGCCGTCGACTGTGGCGACGCTCGACGGCGAGGTATTCTACTACATCTCCCAGCGCGCCGAGCGCCCTGTCGCCTTCATGAACCAGAAGGTGGTCGATCAGCGCGTCATCGCGATCTATTTCGACAAGAACCGCCAGGTCCGGCGGCTCGCCAATTACGGCATGAAGGACGGCAAGATCTTCGACTTCGTCAGCCGCACCACGCCGACCTCCGGCCAGGAGCTCAGCTACCTGACACCGCTGTTCAAGCTGCTCAGCTTCAACTGATCCCGACACGATCGCCGCAGCCCGGAATGTGATTCCGGGCCACGGCACAAAGCCGGACCGCTGCGCTGAATTGCGCAGCTCGCGCGCAATTGGCCTGCTTGCTCTGGCGCTGCAATCTTCCCTACCCTGCTGCAAAACAAGAGCAGGGAGGAATCATTGGCTCATTGCATCGCGCTGTCGCGCCGCAGGCTTCTGTCCGGAGCCGCAGCGCTGTCGACCGCCGCCATTCTGCCGCGCACGAGTCTCGCCGACTGGCGTCCGACCGAGACGATCAAGCTGATCGTGCCCGCCGCGCCCGGCGGCAGCACCGACGTGATGGGACGGCTGCTGGCCGCGCATCTGCAGACGGTTTGGGGACAATCGGCGGTGGTCGAGAATCGCTCCGGCGGTGGCGGCACGATCGGCACCGCCGAGGTCGCGCGCAACACCAAGGGGGACGGGTACACGATCCTGATCGGCAATCCCGGTCCCAACGCGATCGCCTATTCGATCTTCCGCAACCTCGCCTACAAGCCGGATCAGCTGCAGGCGGTGTCCAACATGATCCGCATCCCGAACATCGTCTCGGCGCATCCGTCGACCGGGATCAAGTCGATCCCGGAGCTGATCGCCTACCTCAAGGCCAATCCCGACAAGCTCAACTACGGCTCGTCAGGCGTCGGCCAGAGCCCGCATCTCACCGGCGCCTGGTTCCTGCAGCTCACCGGGTTGAAGATGACGCACATCCCGTTCCGCGGCGCCGGCCCCGCGCTGCAGGCCGCGCTCGCCGGCGACATCCAGATCCTGTTCGACAATCTGTTTCCGTCGCTGCCGCAGGTGCAGGACGGCAAGCTCACTGGCCTGTGCGTCACCACGCCGGAGCGCAGCGCCAATGCGCCCGACCTGCCGACGATGCGCGAAAGCGCGCCGGAGCTGGCCAAGTTCGACGTGTCGTCCTGGTTCGGCGTGTTCCTGCCCAAGGCCTGCCCGCCGGAGATCGTCAGTGCGCTCAACCTGCAGGTCAAGGCGATGCTCGCGCGTGAGGACATCGCTAAGAACATCGCGGCCATGGGCGCCCGCGCCGACTACGGCACGCCGCAGCAGTTCGGCGACTTCGTCCAGGCCGAGACAGCCAAGTTCGCGTCGATCATCCAGAAGGAAGGCCTGCAGATGGACGTGAAGTAGCCCTGGGCCCGGCGGCGCCGCGTCTCGGTGGAGCATTGGAATAGGGTTCGTGGTGTAACGGCACCTTAAGCGGGATGGTGCGATAGATGGCGGCCGCGCGTCCTTGATCTGATTGCGAGATACCATCAGCCGATGCCGGGCCGACGACCTCGCGTGGATGCGGTCCGATCACCGTCCGAGGGGCAGGCGCCGGCGATGTCCATCGCATGAGCCGTGCCTTGCCCAACAGCGTTCTCCACCAGCTCGAAGACATTCTCGCCAGCCGATACGTGTCGCGGCGCGCCGAGATCCTGGAGCGCGTCACCGACCTGTTCGTCGTGGGCTCGGGCAAGTTCACCGAAGAACATGTCGATCTGTTCGACCACGTGCTGTTCAAGCTGCTCGACAACGTCGCCATTGCGGCGCGGGCGCAGCTCGGCAGCCGGCTCGCGGTGCTGCCTGACGCACCGCCGCGGCTGCTCCGGCTGCTCGCCAGCGACGAGACGATCGCGGTGGCAGGTTCCGTGCTGCGCCAGAGCGAACGGCTCGACGACGAGACCCTGGTCGCGACCGCGCAGACCCGGGGCCAGGAGCATCTGCTCGCGATCTCCGACCGCAAGATCCTCACCGAATCCGTCACCGACGTTCTGGTCGATCGCGGCAATCAGGCCGTCGTTTCGAACACCGCCAGCAATGGCGGCGCGCGCTTCTCCGATCACGGCTTCTCCGGCCTGGTGACGAAGGCATCCGAAGATCCCGGCCTCGCCTTGAAGCTCTGGAGCCGAACCGACAGCCCACGCGAGGTGCTGGTTCGGCTGTTCGTCGAAGCCTCCGACGCGGTGCGCAGCCAGCTCGCCAGCGCTGATGCGGCGCGGGCCGAGATCGTCGAGCTCGCCGTGGCGCCGGCTTCGGATCATCTGCAGGCCGCCGCGCGGACGTGCTCTGCCGATTTCGTCACCGCCAAGGACTATGTCGAGCTGCTGCACGCGACCGGCCAGCTCCACGAGGCGCAACTGCACGGCTTCGCCAAGGAAGCCAGCTTCGACAAGGTCACGCTGGCGCTGTCATTGATGTGCAAGCTGCCGCTCGACGTGGTCGAGCGCGCCTTCGTGCGCAACCAGTCGGATCAGCTCCTGGTGCTCGCCAAGGCGCTCGACCTGTCCTGGGTCACCACGACGACGCTGCTGTTCATGCAGGCGAGCGCCAGCGGCAGCGCACGCCCACAGCTCGACCAGCATCTGGCGAGCTTCTCGCAAATGCAGCCGCGCATGGCGCAGAGCACGCTGCAGTCGTATCGGACGCGGCAGCGCGCGGCGGAATAGACGGCGTCACGACACAACGAGAGACAATGAAAAACCCCGCGGCTCGCGCCGCGGGGCCTTTATTGGTCAGGACATCGCCCCGCTCAGTGCGCGAGGATCGCCAGCAGCAGCAGGGCCACGATGTTGGTGATCTTGATCATCGGGTTCACCGCGGGGCCGGCCGTGTCCTTGTAGGGGTCGCCGACGGTGTCACCCGTCACCGCCGCCTTGTGAGCATCCGAGCCCTTGCCGCCGTAGTGGCCGTCCTCGATGTACTTCTTGGCGTTGTCCCAGGCGCCGCCGCCTGAGGTCATCGAGATCGCGACGAACAAGCCGGTGACGATGACGCCGAGCAGCATGGCGCCGACGGCCGAGAACGCCGCCGACTTGCCGGCCGCGCCGCCGCCCGCGATGGCGTAGATCAGGAAGTACACGACGATTGGCGACAGCACCGGCAGCAGCGAGGGGATGATCATCTCCTTGATCGCCGCCTTGGTCAGCAGGTCAACCGCCTTGCCGTAGTCCGGCTTGTCGGTGCCCTGCATGATGCCCGGCTTCTCGCGGAACTGCCGGCGCACCTCCTCGACGATTGCGCCGGCCGCACGGCCGACCGCGGTCATGCCCATCGCGCCGAACAGATACGGCAGCAGGCCGCCGAACAAGAGACCAACCACGACATAAGGGTTGTTCAGCGAGAAGTCCGGCTTGATCCCCGCGAAATAGGGATGGTGCGCCGAATCCGCGATGAAGAACTGCAGGTCCTGGTTATAGGCCGCGAACAGCACCAGCGCGCCGAGACCGGCCGAGCCGATCGCGTAGCCCTTGGTGACCGCCTTGGTGGTGTTGCCGACCGCGTCGAGCGCGTCGGTCGACTTGCGGACCTCCTTCGGCAGGCCGGCCATCTCGGCGATGCCGCCGGCATTGTCGGTGACCGGGCCGAAGGCGTCGAGCGCGACGATCATGCCGGCCAGAGCGAGCATGGTCGTGGTGGCGATCGCGATGCCGAACAGGCCGGCCAGGCTATAAGTGACCAGGATGCCGGCGATGATGACGATCGCAGGCAGCGCGGTCGACTCCATCGAGATGGCGAGGCCCTGGATCACGTTGGTGCCGTGACCGGTCACCGAGGCCGCCGCAATCGACTTCACCGGGCGGAAGTCGGTGCCGGTGTAGTATTCGGTGATCCAGATGATGAGGCCGGTGACGACCAGGCCGACCACGCCGCACATGAACAGCGCCGTGCCGGTGTAGTCGACGCCGTCGAGCTTGCCGAAGCCGATCAGCCAGGCGATGGCCAGCGCCACGCCGCCGAGCGAGAGGACGCCGGTCGCGATCAGGCCCTTATAGAGCGCGCCCATGATCGACTGGCTGGCCCCCAGCTTGACGAAGAAGGTGCCGGCGATCGAGGTGATGATGCAGATGCCGCCGATGGCGAGCGGCAGGGTCATCATGTTGGTCAACAGCGACGACTTGGCGAAGAAGATCGCCGCCAGCACCATGGTGGCGACCGCGGTCACCGCGTAGGTCTCGAACAGGTCGGCCGCCATGCCGGCGCAGTCACCGACGTTGTCGCCGACGTTGTCGGCAATGGTCGCGGGGTTGCGCGGATCGTCCTCCGGGATGCCGGCTTCGACCTTGCCGACGAGGTCACCGCCGACGTCGGCGCCCTTGGTGAAGATGCCGCCGCCGAGACGGGCGAAGATCGAGATCAGCGAGGCACCGAAGCCGAGCGCGACCAGCGCGTCGATCACGGTGCGACTGTCCGGCGCGAGCTTCATGAAGCCGGTCAGGATGCCGAAATAGATGGTGACGCCGAGTAGTGCGAGACCGGCCACGAGCAGACCGGTGATGGCGCCGGCCTTGAAGGCGAGTTCGAGGCCGCCGGCGAGCGAGGTGATGGCCGCCTGTGCCGTGCGGACGTTGGCGCGCACCGACACGTTCATGCCGATGAAGCCAGCCGCGCCGGAGAGGATCGCGCCGATCGCAAAGCCGATCGCGACGAGCATGCCGAGGAAATACGCAAGGAGCACGAAGATCACGACACCGACGATTCCGATCGTCATGTATTGGCGGCGAAGATAGGCCTGCGCGCCCTCACGCACGGCCGCCGCGATTTCCTGCATGCGCGCATTGCCGGCGTCTGCGCTGAGCACCGATTGTGTGGCCCAGATCGCATAGACGATCGACAGCGCTCCGCAGAGCACGATCACCCATAAAGCTGACATTTAGTTTCCTCGGCTCTTTGCTTTTCTAACTACGTCACGCCGCGCTGGTGCGACGCACGCCCCCTGTCAGGCAGCCCCGGGCGGAGCCGCCTCGAACATCATGAAGCTTGCCAAAATCGCCATGATGACGCAACGCCGCGACGCCTGAACCGCTCCAAATTCAGACGCTTCTTTGGTCGCATTGTGCGGTGCAAATAGGTGTCAGAAGTGGCTGAAGGACAAGCGCGTCAGTGTGACGGGACGGCCCTGCCCGTCCAGGAAGCGCGGGGCTCGCGTTCCTTCGACGATGGCGCCGATGTCGGTGACGGCAACGCCCGCCGTCTCGGCTGCGCCACGGAAGGCTGCGCATTGCGCTGCGGGAACAGTGCAGAGGATCTCGTAATCGTCGCCGCCGGAGATCATGCTTTCAAGCTGCGCGGCCCCGACAGCGAGCAGCTTCGCCGCCGCCGGCGATCGTGGAATGTGTGACAGCGTGATGTCGGCGCTCACGGAAGAGGCGGCGCAGAGCTTGATCAGGTCGCCTGCGAGGCCATCGGAGACGTCCATCGAGGCGGTCGCGTAGTCTCTCACGGCCGCGGCCAGGGCATTGCGCGGCTGCGGCGTGCGATAGCGGCCGATCAGCATATCCCGCGCGACGGGATCGTCGGCCAGCGCCGCCGCCTCCGCTGTGCCCGTCAGCATGCACAGGCCGAGCGCAGCATCACCGATCGTTCCCGTGACCATCACCCGGTCGCCGGGACGCGCCCCGAAGCGATGCACCATCCGGCCCCTAGGCACCCGCCCCCAGGCTGCGATCGAGATCATCACGGGACCGGGCGTCGACACGGTGTCGCCACCGAGCAGCGGACAGCCGAACGCAGCCGCGTCCTCGCCGAGGCCACGCGCGAACTCCGACAGCCACGCCTCGTCCTTCTCGCGCAGCGCCAGCGTCAGGACGAAGCCGGTGGGCACGGCGCCCTTGGCGGCGAGATCGGACAGGTTCACCCGCAGCGCCTTGCGCGCGATGGTGTCGGGGGGATCGCTGGCGAGATAATGGACGCCTTCGACGATGGCGTCGGTCTTGACGACGATGTCGTCACCATTGGCCGGAATGATCGCGGCATCGTCGACGAGGCCGAAGGCGCCGGGGTCGGTCGCCAGCGGCTTGAAATAGCGGGCGATCAGGGAGTCTTCGCCGGAGGGGTTGTGGGTCACGCGCTCGTCCCCCACACTTTGCACACTCTGCTGTCATAGCCCGGCTCGACCGGGCGATCCAGTACGCCGCGGCCCTTCCGTATCCCTTGAACGTCTCTGGAATACGGGATCACCCGCCGTCGCGGGTGATGACAGTCGAGGAAAGAGACTGGCATCGCGCCGGTTCGCAGCGATCGTGCTCCGGCGCCCCCCATCGCTACTTCGGCCCCATCTCGTCGGCTCGGTATTGCCGGGCGAGTTGCTCCAGCACGGCGTTGACCATGCCGGTCTCGTCGCGCTCGACGAAGGCATGGGCGATGTCGACATATTCGGACACGACGACCCGCGCCGGAATGTCCTTGCGCCGCTCCAGCTCATAGGCGCCGGCACGCAGCACCGCGCGCAAGATCGCCTCGATCCGCTGCAGCGGCCAGCCGCGCTCCAGCGCATTGTCCAGCACGGGATCGATCTTGGTCTGGTCGCGCACCACGCCGGAGACGATGTCGCGGAAGAAGGCGGCCTCGGCCGGCAGATACTGCTCGCCCTCGACCTCGTTGCCGAGCCAGTGGCTCTCGAACTCGGCCAGCACGTCGTTGATGCCGGCGCCGGCGATGTCCATCTGGTAGAGCGCCTGCACGGCGGCAAGCCGCGCCGCGCCGCGCCGGTTGGCCTTCCGATCGTTTGCTCTGACCGGGCCCTTGAACGGTTTGTTGCTGCTCTCGGCCATCTCAGCCTCGCGCCAGACGGCGTTTGATGCGCAGCACGGCGAGCGCGGCCCGCGCAGCATCGCCGCCCTTGTTCATTTCCGAGACGCGGGCACGCGCCCAGGCCTGGTCCTCGGTGTTGACCGTCAGGATGCCGTTGCCGAGCGGTAGGCCGCGCGCCACCGACAGGTCCATCAGCGCCCGCGAGGACTCCTGCGACACGATCTCGAAATGGATGGTGTCGCCGCGGATGACGCAACCGAGCGCGATCGCCGCATCATAGGGCTTGCTGTTCTTGGCGGCCGCATCGAGCGCAATGGCAATGGTCGCCGGAATCTCCAACGATCCAGTGACCGTGAGAACATCATAGCCCACGCCCGCCGCCTTCAGCTCGGCGGTGGCGCCCTCCAGCAGGGCATCCTGAAGATCGTCGTAGAAGCGGGCCTCGACGATCAGCGCCCGGGCGCCGGAGATGTCGGTCTGGTCTTTGAGCGGCGCGCGCCGTGCGTCTGCCATGGTTCTGTTTCCATTGTCTTCAGGTGCCTCGTCCCAAGGGAGCGGCCATCCGGCCGCCTCGCGAAGGGCGAGATGAAATCGGCCTCATGCTGCGAGACGACACATCAGCGCCTCCTCGCAATCAGGGCTGGCCTTGTAGGCGCCAGCGCCCGCAAAGCCAAGACGGAAAGCCCCCTTCGAGGCTACTTCATTTCCGTGAGGCGCGCGGCATAGCGCGCCATCAGGTCGACCTCGAGATTGACCTCGCCGCCGGCCTGCCAGGACGACAGCGTGGTGACCGACAGCGTATGCGGAATGATCAGCACCGAGAAGGCCAGTTCGTCGACGGTGTTGACCGTGAGCGAGACACCGTCGAGGGTGACTGAGCCCTTGGTGGCGATGAAGCGCGCCAGATCCCGCGTTGTCTTCAGCACGAACCGCGCCATATCAGGCAGGTCGTCGCGGCTGACGATGGTCGCAATACCGTCGACATGACCCGAGACGATGTGACCGCCGAGCTCGTCGCCGATCTTCAGCGCCCGTTCCAGGTTCAGCTTCGTTCCGACGCGCCAGTGCTTGGCCGTGGTCAGCGCCAGCGTCTCCGCGGCGGCATCGACCTCGAACCAGGTCTTGCCGTCGGTGAGGCCCGACTGCACGACGGTGAGGCAGACGCCGTTGTTGGCGATCGACGCGCCGTCGGCGATCGTGGCCTGGTCGTAGCTGCAGGCGATGCGCAGCCGGTGCAGCTTGCCCTCGGTCCGCGGCGTCAGGCTGACGATCTCGCCGATGTCGGTGACGATGCCGGTAAACATTACGCGCGCTCGTAAATCGTAAGGGTGTCGGGATCGAGCGTTTCGCTAGCACGAACGCGATAGGCCGGCGACTGCGTGATTGCGGTCAGCGGCAATGCATCCAGCGCAGCGATCCCGTCCGCTCCGATCTCCCCGGGACCACGCAGCAGCCAGATTTCATCGACCAGGCCACTTGCCATGAAAGATGATGCGACGCGGCTGCCGCCTTCGATCATCAAACGGGTGATGCCCTTCTCGGCGAGCGCCTTGAGCACGGCGGGTGGCTCCAGTGCCGACGGTGCGACCTGCGGCGGCAGGCGGATCACCTGCGCGCCGGCGGCCCCCAGCTTGGTCGCTGCGGCGGGCTCCGCCACCTCAGAGGCAACGAGCCAAAGCGGCGTCGTCCGCGCTGACTGCACCAGACGGCTGGCGGTCGGGAGGCGCAGGACGGGGTCGAGCACGACACGGACCGGCGAGCGGGATTCCATGCCGGGCAGCCGGCAGGTCAGCAGCGGATCGTCGGCGATCGCGGTGCGCACGCCGATCAGGATCGCGTCGCTCTGGGCACGCAACACATGCACGCGCGTCCGCGCCGCTTCGCCGGTGATCGCGACCGGCGTGTTGCCCGCGGCTGCAATCTTGTCGTCGGCCGAGACGGCAAGCTTCAGGATCACATGCGGCCGCCCGTCGCGGATGCGTCGGAAATGACCCGAATGGTCGCGCTTGGCGTCCGCCGAGCAGAGGCCGACCTCGACCTGGATGCCGGCGGCGCGGAGCTTCGCATGTCCCTGCCCTGCGACCTCCGGATTGGGATCCTCGATCGCCGAGACGACGCGGCTGATTCCGGCTGCGATAACCGCGTCCACGCAAGGCGGCGACTTGCCGACATGCGAGCACGGCTCCAGCGTCACGTAGAGCGTGGCGCCTTTGGCTGCCTCCCCGGCACGGCGCAGCGCCTCGGGCTCGCCATGAGGACGTCCACCGGGCTGGGTCCAGCCGCGGCCGACGATCACGCCGTCCTTGACCACCACGGCACCGACGGCGGGATTGGGCCAGGTCCGCCCCAACCCGCGGCGGCCGAGCGTCAGCGCGAGCTGCATGAAGCGGCGGTCGGCGTCCTTCTGAGCCTTCAGCTTCTCGCCGACCTGATCGACCAGAACCCGGAAGATCATTTGCGGACCGGCGCGAGGCGCGGTGCTTCGTCCTCCGCCGAGAGCTCGCCGAGCACGGCCTCGAAGTCCTTGGCCTCGCGGAAATTGCGGTAGACCGAGGCGAAGCGGACATAGGCCACGTCGTCGAGATCGCGCAGATGCTCCATCACGATCTCGCCGATCGCCTCCGAGGACACCTCCGACTCGCCACCGCTCTCGAGCTCCCGCACGATCGCCGACACCATCTTCTCGACCCGCTCCGGATCGACCGAGCGCTTGCGCAAGGAGATCTGCACCGAGCGCATCAGCTTGTCGCGGTCGAACGGCACGCGGCGGCCGTTGCGCTTGATCACGGTCAGTTCGCGCAGCTGCACCCGCTCGAAGGTCGTGAAGCGGAAATTGCAGGCGACGCAGACCCGCCGCCGCCGGATCACCGAGGAATCCTCGGTGGGGCGGGAGTCCTTCACCTGCGTATCGAGACTGTTGCAGCTCGGGCAGCGCATTTCGCGTTAAGCCTTACTGATAGATCGGGAACCGGTCGGTCAGCGCCTTCACCTTCTCCTTGACCGCAGCTTCCACCAGCGGCGCGCTGCCGTCCGGCGCCTGTGCGATCGCGTTCAGCACCTCGGCGATCAGGCTGCCGACCTGCTGGAATTCGGCGACGCCGAAGCCGCGGGTGGTCGCCGCGGGGGTGCCGAGACGCAGGCCCGAGGTGACGAACGGCTTCTCGGGGTCGAACGGGATGCCGTTCTTGTTGCAGGTGATGCCGGCGCGGACCAGCGCCTTCTCCGAGACGTTGCCCTTCAGGGCCTTGGGCCGGAGGTCGACCAGCATCAAATGGTTGTCGGTGCCGCCGGAGACGATGTCGAAGCCGTGCGCGCGCAGCGATTCCGCCAACGCCTTCGCATTCTCGACGATGTTCTTCGCGTAAGTCTTGAACTCCGGCCGCAGCGCCTCGGCGAAGGCCACCGCCTTGGCCGCGATCACATGCATCAGCGGACCGCCCTGCAGGCCCGGGAAGATCGCCGAGTTCAGCTTCTTGGTCAGCGCCTCGTCGTTCCAGAGGATCAGGCCGCCGCGCGGGCCACGCAGCGATTTGTGGGTCGTGGTCGTCGTGACGTGGGCATGCGGCACCGGCGAGGCATGTACGCCGCCGGCGACGAGACCGGCGAAGTGCGCCATGTCGACCAGGAGGTAGGCTCCGACGTGGTCTGCGATCTCGCGGAAGCGCTTGAAGTCCCACGGGCGCGAGTAGGCGCTGCCACCGGCGATGATCAGCTTCGGCTTGACCTCCTCGGCCTGCTTGGCGACCGCATCCATGTCGATCAGATGATCGTCACGGCGGACCGTGTAATGCGCGGCCTTGAACCACTTGCCGGACATGTTGACCGGCGAGCCGTGGGTGAGATGGCCGCCGGCGGCGAGGTCGAGGCCCATGAAGGTGTCGCCGGGCTGCAGGAGCGCCAGGAACACGGCCTGGTTCATCTGGCTGCCGGAGTTCGGCTGGACGTTGGCGAAATTGGCGCCGAACAGCTTCTTGGCGCGGTCGATCGCGAGGTTCTCCGCGACGTCGACCCATTCGCAGCCGCCATAATAGCGCGCGCCCGGATACCCTTCCGCGTACTTGTTGGTCATCACCGAGCCCTGGGCCTCCAGGACCGCCCGGCTGACGATGTTTTCCGAGGCGATCAGCTCGATCTCGTGTCGTTGCCGACCGAGCTCACCCTTGATGGCGGCGGCGATCTCGGGATCGGCCTCGGCCAGGGTGGCGGAGAAGAAGGAATCGACTGACGAGGCGGGCTTGGCGCTGGAAGCGGTCATCGGCGGAATATCTCCACGTCCGCAAGGCCTTAGGTGGCCTGCGGTCGGTTCAGTGAAGTCGGTCGGAAAAGACCCCTGCCCTTACCATATGGGCGGCGGCAGGCCAAGGGACAGGCCAAGCGGTTGCGGGTCAAACCGGATATTTGCGCCAGATATGGTGGACGAGGTCCAGAGCAAGCCCTGCTCAAGCCCCGCCGCAGGAGTGCCAGCTTTCCGACATCTGCCACGTTTCCTTGGTCCGGAGATTGGTCGCCTTGTAGATTCGCCCCCGATCATCGCCGGGCGGGCAATTCTTCGGCTTCCAGACGGTGCAGAGGCACGGGATCGCCCAGTTTGGAATGGGCCACGGCGGCGTTCCACTCTGCGTCGATCTGCTCGGCACCGCTCTGGTACAGCACGTGCGTCCCCGGATCCATAATGGGATCACCATACTTGCCGCGCTTCTCGCCGCGCTTGAACGGGGTAGGCGACAGCGGCTCATCAAACCGATCAGCAATTTTCGTGATCGTCGTCGCTGCGCAGGCGCCTATTCTGGCCAGTGCTTCTCGACTGTTCGGTCCCTTCTGGGGTCAAACCGTCTCAGCCATACTCTTCGTGGGCAGGCTCAGCTCACCGCACGCGAAGGCCAAGATTCCTGCCACGACAATGACTCGGGACACCAAATGCATCGCCCCCCAAATACAAACAACCTGCATGAAACCGGACGGTCTCATACAGGTTGTGAGGCAAGCGCGCGGCGAGCAATGCCGCACCGAAAGAAATCAAAGGCCGGTGTAGCCCGCCTTCACCGGATCGACGCGGCCATCGAGCTGACGCAGATAGGTCAGGCCGCATACCGTCAGGCGGTGCGGATCGCGCTCGCCGGCTTCGAACAAGGTCTGGATATAGGCGCTCACCTTGCGGCGCGCCTCGTCGCTCGCCGCGGCGGTGCGGTTCGCCAGCAGGTCGTAAGTGTGCATGATGCGATCGATGGCGGCTTCCATATCATCCCCTCTTGAACGTCAGGCCGTCAGGCAGACTTGAACATCGAGATCGCCTTGTTGGCGAGCTTGAGCTTGTTGAATTCTCCGCGGTGAATCAGCTGAACGATGATGTCGACAAGTCTCTCGTTCGGCGCGAACTCCTCTGGCAGCTCGCCGGAGAGACGCAGATAGTTGGAGGCGATGGCATAGGCATCCCCAACCATCGCCACGTTCATGACTTGCATTCCGGCATCGTGCAGCATGGTCCGACCTCCGGTCCAGGGACATAAGCCCAGGAGCCTCGATTGGTTCCAATTCGGACCGGGGTTTTTGCCAAGGTTTTTGCCAAGGCGAACAAGAAAACGCCGGCCCGAAGGGGCCGGCGCAAGAACGACTTCCAGACGATCAATGGCTGTCCGGTCTTGGCTCTCGATGTCTGAGCCGGCTCAGCCGAAACGGTGAGACTGGCTCAGAGGCGATACAGGATCTGGTCGGTCCAGAACCGCTCGAGACGATGCAGCGACTTGTTGAGCGTGGAGAACTCCTCGCTCGAAATGCCGCCGACCTGCTCTACGGTCTTGACGTGCTTCTGATACAGCGAGTCGACGATGCGGCGGATCTCCTGCCCCTGCGGGGTCAGGCGGATGCGGACCGAGCGGCGATCGACGCGCGAGCGCTGGTGATCGAGGAAGCCGAGCTCGACCAGCTTCTTCAGGTTGTAGGAGACGTTGGAGCCGAGATAGTAGCCGCGCGTGCGCAGCTCGCCCGCGGTCAGCTCCTTGTCGCCGATGTTGTAGAGCAGCAGCGCCTGGACCGAATTGATATCGGAACGACCACGGCGGTCGAACTCGTCCTTGATGACGTCGAGCAGACGGCGATGCAGCCGCTCCACCAGCGTCAGTGCTTCCAGATAGAGCGACTGCACGGTGCCGCCCTGGCCCGGCGCAGCAGTCTCCACGGCCGTCGCAACGGCTTTCATCATGACACTTCCCCTGTCGTCGTTTTTGTCGACTTATTCGACGAAACTTTTGTCCCGTCTGATAGAACGAACTTAAGGGGCGTGCTTTGAAGATCGCCTTAAATAAGAGCATAAAGAGAGAATGAATCGCGGAGAGTGAATCCTCTTTTAATTCAGTAATTACAGAGGCTTTTGCAAGAGTCCGTTGACGGTCGAGGGACGATGTTCGCGGTTCGTTTCACCCACCTGTCGCATTACAAAACACGCTTGGGTAGCGCTGCTAAGGTCTCTGTAACAGCTGTGGCGGACGCTCTTAAGGTGTTCGAAACATTACTTGCATCGCGCTGAAAAGATTTACAGCGTGCAACGAATTTTCCGCACGACCTATGGTGGCCGCTCCCGGGCCGCCATCCAGGCCAGTACGAGGTAGGCGGCGAGCATGACCGCCTCGCCCGCGACCACCAGCAGATTGCCGCCATAGATGCCCGGGAACATGAGCTCGATGACCGCCATCGAGACGACCGTGGTGAGCCACACCACCGCGCCCCACGGCGTGGCCAGCCACAGGCCCACGGCGGCGACGAGCTCGATCACCGCGAAATAGACCGTCGCGGCCTGCCAGGCCATCGCCTGGTTCTCGAACGCGTCGTCCTCGCCGCCGATGAAGCCGGTCACCTGGGCCCAATGGTAAAGGCCCTTGGCAATCGAGAGCATGGCCATGACCCGCAGGAACAGCACGAGCCGCCGCGTCCAGACATTGTCGTCGCTCTCGCGCCGATCCGAGGACATGGCGGCAATCGACATGGCGGCGTTGTCACGCGCCAGATCTCGCGCCGAGGGAATCTCAGCCATGGCAGCTCGAGCAGAACAGGCGGGTCGTCATTGGGGCCTCTCAAGACCAGGAGCATGGCGATTCTTGGCCGGCCGGACCGTGAAATCAACCGGGCCGGAAATCAACCGGGCCGCTTGCGTCAGGTCAAGTGACGGGCGACGGGCAAAGTGCTACAGATTGTTGGAATTACAACAAGTCAAAATCCGGCTCGCCGGTCAGCAAGGAGCCAGCCCTCATGGCGATCAAATTCGGGCGCCCGATCGACCTGCGCGACACCGCGCGCAATCCGGCCACTGGACTGACGCCGGCGCTCGACCTCACCATCCGTCCCCGCCGCAACCGCAAGGCCGAGTGGGCACGCCGGCTGGTGCGCGAGAACGTGCTGACGACGGACGACCTGATCTGGCCCCTGTTCGTGGTGCAGGGCGACCGGACCCGCAGCACCGTCGCCTCGATGCCGGGCGTGGAGCGGCTGAGCGTGGACGAGATCGTCCGCGATGCCGAGCGTGCCGCCAAGCTCGACATTCCCTGCATCGCGCTGTTCCCCTATACCGAGCCGTCGCTGCGCGACGAGCACGGCTCCGAAGCCTGCAACCCGGACAATTTGGTCTGCCAGGCGGTGCGTGCGATCAAGAAGGAGTTCCCGGAGATCGGCGTGCTCTGCGACGTCGCGCTCGATCCGTTCACCAGCCACGGTCATGACGGCCTCATCAAGGACGGCCGCATTCTCAACGACGAGACGGTCGCCGTGCTGGTGCGCCAGGCCCTGGTCCAGGCCGAGGCCGGCTGCGACATCATCGCGCCGTCGGACATGATGGACGGCCGGGTCGGCGCGATCCGCCAGGCCCTGGATCAAGCCGGCTTCCTCGACGTGCAGATCATGGCCTATGCGGCCAAATATGCCTCCGCCTTCTACGGCCCGTTCCGCGACGCGATCGGCTCGGCCAAGACGCTGACCGGCGACAAGCGCACCTATCAGATGGACAGCGCCAACTCCGACGAGGCGCTGCGCGAGGTCGAGCTCGACATCGCCGAGGGCGCCGACATGGTGATGGTGAAGCCGGGCATGCCCTATCTCGACGTCGTCAGGCGCGTGAAGGACACGTTCAGCATGCCGACCTTCGCCTATCAGGTGTCGGGCGAATACGCGATGATCACGGCCGCCGCCAACAATGGCTGGATCGACGGCGACCGGGCGATGATGGAAAGCCTGCTGGCGTTCAAGCGCGCCGGCGCCGACGGCGTGCTCACCTATTTCGCCCCGCAAGCTGCCGAGCGGCTGCGGCAGCAGCGTTGAGGAGGCGCTGGGATCTTTCCAAGACCCCCACGCTCCTTGAGCGCGCCGCTCCTTTCGCCTGCGCGGGCCGCCGGCTCGCGAAGTTCTGGCTTACAAGTCGCGAAATGGCCGGAAATTTGCCGCGCCCCGTGCAAGAACAGCCCTTGCAAGCGCAAGAGGGGTTCCCATGTCCTGGGTGCCAATCCGGAGGGCTTATTCATGGCGTATATGGGTTCAGGCGATAGCAATGGCGGTCCCGGTGCTCGGCCACACGCCTACGATCCCTATCAGCAGCCGGAATTGTTTCGCGGCGTGCTGACGCGGCGGATGATTGCGTTCCTGATCGATCTCCTGGTGCTCTCGGTCCCGGTGATCCTGGCGGTGATCTTCATTGCCGTGTTCGGCGTGATCACGCTGGGTCTCGGCTGGGCGTTGTTCTGGCTGGTGTCGCCGGCTGCGGTGATCTGGGCCATCGTCTACTACGGCGCAACGATCGGCGGGCCGAACTCGGCGACGATCGGCATGCGGGTGATGGATCTGGAGGTACGGACCTGGTATGGCGCGCCGGGCTATTTCGTGCTCGGTGCCGTGCACGCGGTCTGCTTCTGGGTCTCGGTCTCGGCGTTGTCGCCGTTCGTGCTGCTGATCGGACTGTTCAACAGCCGCCGCCGGCTGCTGCACGATTTCGTGCTCGGTACCGTCGTGATCAACACGTCCGTGCGCTCGCAACTGACTGAACCGGCTCGCACCTGATGAGACGTCCGGTGGCACTGCAAAAGCGATTGACCGGCCGCCTCCGGAGCGCAATTCTGTTGATGATCGCCTCGGAGGCTCACGACGTTCCTTGACCCAGCATTCGCGTGACACCCCGCAATTCTACCTGACCGCGCCCTCGCCCTGCCCCTATCTGCCGGGGCGGCAGGAACGCAAGGTGTTCACGCATCTGGTCGGCGACAAGGCGACCGATCTCAACGACCTCCTGACCCATGGCGGCTTCCGCCGCAGCCAGTCGATCGCTTACCGGCCGGCCTGCGACCAATGCCGGGCCTGCGTGTCCGTCCGCGTGATCGCCAACGAATTCCGCCCCTCGCGCAACTTCCGCAAGGTGCTCGCGCGCAATTCCGATCTGGTCGGCGAGCAGCGCAGCGCCGTGCCGACCTCCGAGCAATATTCGATCTTCCGCAGCTATCTCGATCAGCGCCATCGTCATGGCGGCATGGCCGACATGACGGTGCTCGATTACGCCATGATGGTCGAGGACAGCCATGTCGAGACACGAATCATCGAGTACCGCCGCCGCAATCTGAGCAACGGTCCGAATGCCCGCAGCGGCGAACTGGTCGCAGTGGCGCTGACGGACGTGCTCAGCGACGGCCTGTCGATGGTGTACTCGTTCTTCGACCCCTCGGAGACCACCCGCTCGCTCGGCACCTTCATGATCCTCGACCACATCGCCCGGGCGCGGCGCCAGGGCCTGCCCTACGTCTATCTGGGCTACTGGATCGAGGGTTCGAAGAAGATGGACTACAAGAGTCGCTATCTGCCGCAACAACGTCTCGCGGCTGCCGGCTGGCTGCGCGTGGATGCCGAAGGCGACACCGCGCCCGAGCCGCAGGACTAGAGGAGGCGAATAGCGAATGGGGAGTGGCGAATAGAGCGCTTCGAAGCTTCGAACGTCCCTATTCGCTTTTCCCCTTCGCTATTCGCCTCTCCTCATCATCCCGTGGCCAGATCCCACACCAGCTTGGTATTGAGCGCGATGATCACCACCGCGATCAAGGTCGCGAGCGCCGTCAGCCAGCGCGGCGCCACGAACTGCCCCATCTTGGCCCGGCTCGCGGTGAGCAGCACCAGCGGCACGATCGCGAACGGCAATTGCAGGCTGAGCACGACCTGACTGAGGATCAGGAGCTGCCCGGTGGCCTTCTCGCCGGCCCAGATCGTCACCACCACGGCCGGCACGATTGCGATCATGCGGGTGATCAGCCGGCGCAGCCAGGGCGCGATCCGCCAGTGAAGAAAGCCTTCCATCACGATCTGACCGGACAGGGTCGCGGTGATCGTCGAATTCAGGCCGCAGCACAAAAGCGCGATCGCAAACAGCGTCGGTGCCAGCGTCGACCCGAGCAGCGGCGCCAGGAAGGAATGCGCCTGATCAAGCTCGGCGACGTCGCGTTGTCCGGTCCGGTGGAACGTCGCCGCCGCCAGGATCAGGATCGAGGCGTTGATGGTCAGCGCAAGGCACAGCGCGATGGTCGAATCGATCGTGGAGAGCGTGATCGCCTCGCGCTTGTCCTCTGGGCTGTCACCGTAGCCGCGGGTCTGGACCAGACCCGAGTGGAGATACAAATTGTGCGGCATCACGGTAGCGCCGAGAATGCCGAGCGCCAGATAGAGCATCTCCGGGTTGGCGACCAGCTGTCCGCTGGGGACGAAGCCCTTCACCACCTCGGCCCAGTCCGGCTGCGCCATCGCGATCTGGATCGCGAAGCACAGCGCGATGATGCCGAGCAGCGCGACCACGAACGCCTCGATCCAACGGAAGCCGAAGGCCTGCAGCGCCAGGATCAGGAAGACATCGAGCGCGGTGACGCAGACGCCGATCGACAGCGGCAGCCCGAACAGCAGGCTGAGACCGATCGCAGTACCGATCACCTCGGCGAGGTCGGTGGCCGTGATCGCGATCTCCGCCGACAGCCACAGCGGCAACGAAACCCAGCGCGGCGTCGAATCGCGGCACGCCTGGGCCAGGTCGCGGCCGGTGGCGACGCCGAGCCGGGTGCACAGCGACTGCAGCACGATCGCCATCAGGTTGGACAGCAGCGCGACCGACAATAGCACGTAGCCGAACTTGGCACCGCCGGCGAGCGAGGTCGCCCAATTGCCGGGGTCCATGTAGCCGACCGCGACCAGATAGCCGGGTCCGAGAAAGGCGAGCAGCTTTCGCCAGAGCGACCCCTTGGTTGCGGTTCGCACCGTCGCGAACATGTCGCCGAGAGAGGGCTCACCGCGCTCACCGCGCCAGCCGGAGCGGCTGTCGCTGGGCTGAACCAAGGCTTGCAGTTGCGAAAGATCTGACGGTTTTGCGTCCATTCCGCTATCCTGAACGAAACCGACCTTTAATGCAACTGATTTGCAAGTAGAGGAGCGCTGCAGGCTGGTGCCCGCGAGCGTTGGTATTAATCCAATACCATTCCATCATGGCAGCTGCTCGCCCTTGCCGATTCGCGAGAGCGCCTGAAGCACACACGAATCGGCGCGGCCGGGTCCCCGTCTCCCCACTGACCGGATCCAACATGTCTGCCAACCTTGGCCTCCGACCGATCTCCAACGCGCCTGTTCCTTGCAAGATCTGTGACGGTCCTGCCGACCTCTACGGCGTCGTCGACATGAACCGCCCATGCCAGACGGCGCATGCGTATCGCGCGCCGCTCTCGGGTGTGCCCATCTATTACCGGCGCTGCGCGGACTGCGGCTTTCTGTTCACCGACGCCTTCGACGACTGGAGCATCGAGCAGTTCAAGACCCACATCTACAACGACGGCTACGAAGCCGTGGATCCCGACTATCGGGTCAAGCGCCCGACCGACAATGCGGCGGCCGTCGCCCGCTTCTGGGCGCCACACAAGGCCGGCATGCGGGTGCTCGACTTCGGCGGCGGCAACGACGTGTTCTGCACCGGCCTGCGTGCTCAAGGCTTTGCGGAAGCGGTCACCTATGATCCGATGGTGGCCGAGCACGCCACCCGCCCCGATCGCAAGTTCGATCTCGTCACCTGCTTCGAGACGCTGGAGCACGTGCCCGATCCGCTGGCGACGATCGGAGCCATGGCGGCCTGCGTGGCCGAACCGGGCGCGGTGTTCTACTCGACGTTGACCCAGCCGGACGACTTCGACAGCCAGGGCATGTCCTGGTGGTACATCGCGCCGCGCAACGGCCACATCTCGATCTACACCCAGCATGCGCTGGCGCTGGCTTGGCACCGGTTCGGCTTCAAGACGGCGCCGCTGAATGCCGGCACCCATCTGGCGTTCCGCACGCTGCCCCCGGAATGGGGATTGGCCGAGGCACCGACCGCGGCATAGGCCGTCCGC
Organism: Bradyrhizobium sp. SZCCHNRI20481; assembly: GCF_032485055.1. Classification (NCBI taxonomy): domain Bacteria; kingdom Pseudomonadati; phylum Pseudomonadota; class Alphaproteobacteria; order Hyphomicrobiales; family Nitrobacteraceae; genus Bradyrhizobium; species Bradyrhizobium sp. SZCCHNRI20481. The sequence continues at coordinate 168,907 of NZ_JAUEUE010000018.1, read as the reverse complement.
AGCACGACGGCCGATACCGGAGATCAGGAAGCGGGTGGGCGCAAGGAGGCGGCGTGGTGATGATGGCCGCATCATCACATCAGGTTCCTCTTCATGCCTCCTTCTCCCGCCCTGCCCGCCGGCTTCCACCGCCTCGCCTGGTCGAACCTCACCGCGCAATCGGCCGAGCAGATCGCGCTCGCCGCAGCACCGATCGTCGCGGTGCTCGCCCTCGGCGTTGGCGAGGGCGCGACCGGCCTGCTGCAGACGGCGCTGACCGCGCCCTTCGTGCTGTTCGCGATCCCCGCGGGGCTGCTCGCCGACCGGATGCCGCGGCGGCTGCTGATGGCCCTGGCAGAGACGCTTCGCGCGCTCGCGCTGCTCGCGATCCTCATCGCCTTCGCGTCCGGCGCGCTCACGCTGCCGCTGCTGGCGGCGCTCGGATTCGCGGCGGTGTGCGGCACGGTCGCGTTCAGCGTCGCAGCGCCTGCCCTGGTGCCGAGCCTCGTCGCCCCGGCCCAGTTGGCGTCCGCGAATGCGCGCATCGAGCTTGCCCGCACCATCGCCTTTGCCACCGGGCCCGCGCTGGGCGGCATACTGGTCGGCTGGATCGGCGGCGCTCCGGCCTTCGGCTGCGCCGCGGCGCTCTCGCTGATCGCAGCCATGTGCCTGGCCGGCATCGCCGAGCCCGCCCGTGTGCCGGTGCCGCGCCGCCATCCGCTCGCCGACATCCGCGAAGGCGCCGCCTTCGTGCTGCATCATCCGCTGCTGCGGCCGGTGTTCGTCACCCAGTTCATCTTCAACACCGCGCATTTCCTGCTGCTCGCGGTGTTCGTGCCCTATGCGGTGCACCGGCTCGGCCTGTCGGCGGGAGGCGTCGGCACGGTGCTGTCGATGTTCGGCGTCGGCATGGTGTGCGGCGCGCTGCTGGCGACGCGCATCATGCGGCGGCTGCCGTTCGGCACCGTCATCGGGCTCGGCCCCGTCACCGGCTTCGCCGCGGCGCTCATCATGGCACTGACCACGTTCGTCCCCTCGCCCTACCTTGCCGCCCTCAGCTTCTTCCTGCTCGGCGCCGGGCCGATCCTCTGGGTGATCTCGACCACGACGCTGCGGCAGTCGGTGACTCCGGCGGGCCTGCTCGGGCGGGTGTCGGCCATCAACATCCTGAGCTACGGCGCCCGTCCGCTGGGCTCGCTGCTCGGCGCGGTCGTCGGCGGCCGTTACGGCGCCGACATGTGTCTCTACCTCGTCGCCGCCATCTTCGGCCTGCAGGCGCTCGTCATCCTCGCCTCGCCGGTCGTCGCGATCGCGCGCCAGCCGGAGCCGCAGCCCGCCTAGCGATAGACCAGGATCGGCACGGTCGAATGCGTCAGCACCTTCAAGGTCTCGCTGCCCAGGATCGCCGAGACGCCGCGCAGCCCATGCGAGGCCATCAGCACCAGATCGCAATGCTGCTTGCGGGCGGTCTCGACGATCGCCTCATAGGGCTTGTCGTGCTCGACGCAGAGCGTGGCGCAGGCGACGCCGGCCTGCTCCGCGTCGTCCTTCACATGATCGAGGTATTTCGCGGTCTGATCGGCCACCAGCGACTTGTATTGCGCAAGCGCCTTGGTCGCAGCGTGGGGATCGACGACCAGCGAATGCAGCGGCGTCGACACCACCAACGCCGTGACCCTGGCTCCGGTCGCCTTGGCGAGCGCGATACCGTGCTTGATTGCGGCCTTGGAAAGGTCGGACCCATCGGTCGGCAGCAGAATATGTTTGTACATGAGCTTTCACCTCCCGGCAGAGCATGCTGGGCAGACTCGCTTCTGCGGGGCATTGACGTGGGTCAAGGGTGCGACATCTCGTCCGCCAGGTAGTTCTCGTAGGCCCGCGTGGCCGATGCGCTGCCGGCAAGTTCCGGATCGAGCGTGAAGAGATCCTGCGCGCGGCCGATGCCGCGCAGCGCGTAGCGCCCGGTCGACACCAGATAGCGGCGGCCTTCGTCGTCGAGCCCCTCGCAGAACTCGGAGGATGCCAACAGTTCGCGATCGACCGAGCGGCACATCGAGGCGATGCGGCTGACCTCGTTGACGGCCGGTCCCACGACGGTGAAGTCGAGCCGGTCCTCGCTGCCGATATTGCCGTAGAACACCTCGCCGACATGCAGGCCGACATAGGCCGAGGTGACGGGCCGTCCCTCGCCGGCGCGCCGCGCGTTCAGCTTCATGATGTTCAGCCGAAAGCGATGCTCGGCGCGCAGCGCAGCGTGACGGGCCGAGGCCATGTCGCCGCCGGTGAAGATCGCCAGCACGCCGTCGCCGATCAGCTTCAGCACGTCGCCGCCCGACTCGTAGATCGCGTCGATCGATGCCTCCGCATAGTCGTTGAGCAGCGGGATGATCTCGTCCGGCGAGATGCTCTCGCTGATCGCAGTCGAACTGCGCAGGTCGGAGAACCACAGCACCGCATTGATGCGCTCGGTGACACCGCGGGAGATCCGGCCGCGCAGCACCTGCTCCGACGCATCGCGGCCGAGATAGACGCGGCCAAGGGTTCGCACGATATCGACCTGCTGCGCGGATTTGATCGTCAGCGCGAGCAGCGGGACCAGGTCGCGCAATGCGCCGACCTGCGTGTCGGTGAAGCCGCCGTCACGCCGCGTCAGCCAGTTCGAATAGAAGCAGTCCATCTGGCCGAGCGTGCCGGCTTCCCCGAACCGGTGCACGAAGGCGAGATAGTGCCGATGTCCCTGGGCGGAAAGCTCCTCGATGACCGGAAAATCGAGATGCGCACAATTCGTGAAGTCGATGCTGAACTCGTCATGGCCGTTCTCCAGCATGTGGTGGAAGACCGAGCGCCGCCAATTCTGTGCCGCCTCTCCCTCATTGCTGGAGCCATATTCAAAGCTGTCGGCTTCGTTCGTGTCGAAATCGTTCCAGCGGAAGCCACGCCCCTCGAAAATCGGATGCAGCGTATCGATGATCGCAAGGCTGCGCGACAATTCAAGCCCGGCCACGCGGCAGCGCTCGCAGAAGCCGCGCAGGATCTCATTTTCCGGCATGCCGGTCAGGCTCTGAGCCACGAGCCAGTTCGCCACTTCGAGACGGGTCGCCGTGTCCATGGTTTCAGCTCACCAACGCGTCACGATCCGGAAAGCTTCAGGCAGGCCGGCTCACCACCTCGCCGTCCTCCTTGGTGAAGGAGGAGACGGGATGATCGAGCAGGTCGAGCACAAGTTCGGACGGGCGGCAGAGCCGCGCGCCCTTGCTGGTCACCACGATCGGCCGGTTGATCAGGATCGGATGCGCGAGCATCGCCTCGATCAGCTGGTCGTCGGTCCATTTGGAATCGCCCAGCCCAAGCTCGGCACAGGGCGTGCCCTTTTCGCGCAGCACGTCGCGCACCTTGACGCCCATCGCGTTGATCAGCGCAATCAGCTGCTCGCGGCTCGGCGGGCTTTTCAGATATTCGATCACCTCAGGCTCCTCACCCGAGGCGCGGATCATCGCGAGCGTGTTGCGCGACGTGCCGCAGGCCGGATTGTGAAAGATCGTCACGGGCATGGGCTGTCCAGTCGTTGCGTTCCAAAGGCACATTCCCGTGCCATGCGTCTCACCCCACGCATCGTGTCCCTGATGGTGCGGCCGCGATGCGGGAAATGGTCACTGTTATCACGGCGCCGCCGCCGGCCGGAATGGGAACTCCGCCGGTCGAGGGAAATCGCCGGCGCGCTGTGCAGACTGGCTGGCGGGAGCTGACCCATCGCGGCTCACACCACGTCGGCAGGAGCGAGCTTGCAGGCGCAGCCATCGGCCTCGATCTGCAGGGTCGGATGCTGGATGTTGAAGCGATGTGACAGCTCGGCGCAAACGCGATGCAGGAATGCATCATCCGTTCCGCCTGCCCGTACCAGATGCGCCGTCAGCGCGGTCTCGTTGGTGCTCATGGCCCAGATGTGGAGGTCGTGCACCTCGCTGACGCCGTCGAGGGAGGCGAGATATTCGCGCACCTCCGGCAGCGCGATGTCGCGCGGCACGGCGTCGAGCGCCAGATTGACGCTGTCGCGGGCGAGATCCCAGCCACTCAGGAGCACGACGAGCGCGATGACCAGGCTGACCACCGGATCGATCCACAGCCACCCCGTCCAGATCGTGACCAGCGCCGCGACGACCACGCCGAACGACACGGCGGCATCGGCGGCCATGTGCAGGTAGGCGCCGCGAATGTTGAGGTCGGTGTCGCGGCCGCGCATGAACATCATCGCGGTGGCGCCGTTGATGGCGATGCCGAGCGCGGCGACCCACAGCACGGTGGTGCCGGCCACCTCGCCCGGATTGCGCAGGCGATCGAACGCCTCGACGGCGATGCCGCCGACCACCACCAGCAGCAGCCCCGCATTGATCAGCGCCGCCAGGATCGAGGCGCGGCGATAGCCGTAGGTATGGCGGTCGGTCGGCCGCCGGCCCGCCAGCCACAGGGCGCCCCAGGCCAGGAGCAGCGACATCACGTCGGACAGATTGTGGACGGCGTCCGAGATCAGTGCCAGCGAATGCGCGGCATAGCCGAACACAAGCTCGGCGATGACGAAGGCCGTGTTGAGCGACACGCCGATCGCAAAGGCCACACCAAAGCTCACCGGCGCATGGCTGTGGCCGGCATGGCCGTGGGCATGTGAGGGGCCATGATCATGGGAATGGTCATGGCTGTGATGATGAGAATGCGAGTGCGCCATCCAACGTGCCCCCGGGCGATCGCGCACCTCGCGATCGCCCGCTGCCTGATATAGACGGCCGCTGGACGGATACTATTACGTCGCTACTCGATCGGCCGGTTGAACTTGTTCGACTTCGGCAGCCCCTGCGCGATGCGTCCGGCATCGGCGCGGTTGCCGCGGTAGTCGGCGAGCTCCTTCCAGCTCAGCCCCTGGTCGCGGCCGGCGGAATCCTTCCAGGCCAGTCCCTGCTTCTGCTCGAAGGTGGTGACGTCGGAGAGCTGCGCGCTGGTGTATTTCTGGAGCCGGACGCCGCGGCCGCGCGCCATCTCCGGCACCTGGTCGAGCCCGAACACCACCATCTTGTGGTTGGTGCCGATGACCGCGACCTGATCGCCCGCGACCGTCGTGATCGCGCGCGCTTCCGCCGGCGCGGTCACGTTGAGCACCTGCTTGCCCTTGCGGGTGTTGCTGACACAATCCTCCTCCTTGACCACGAAGCCCTGACCGTCCGAGGCGGCAATGAGGAACTTGCGCTCCCCCTTGTTGACGAACATCGACACGATCGAAGCGTCCTGGTCGAGATCGATGAACATGCGGATCGGCTCGCCGTGGCCGCGCCCGCCGGGCAGCTTGCCGACGTCCAGCGAGTAGAACTTGCCGTTGCTGGCGAACAGCAGCACCTTGGAGGTGTTCTCGGCGAAGAACGCCTGGCCGAGCTGGTCGTCGGTCTTGAACTGCAGGTTCGACAGGTCGGCGACGTGGCCCTTCAAGGTGCGCACCCAGCCCTTGTCGGAGACGACGACGGTGACCGGCTCGCGCTCGATGAAGGCTTCTTCAATAGCGGCGAGATCGTGCTCAGGCGCGTCGGCGAAATTGGTGCGGCGCTTGCCGAGCGGCGTCTTCGGCCCGAACATGTCGCGGACCGTCTTGACCTGCTCGCCGACCTTGGCCCATTGCAGCTCCTCGGATCCGAGCAGCGCATTGATGCCCTTCAGCTCGCCGCGCAGATTCTTGTCCTCGGTGCGGATCTCCATTTCCTCGAGCTTGCGCAAGCTACGCAGGCGCATGTTGAGGATGGCCTCGGCCTGCACCTCGGTGAGCTTGAACGTCTTCATCAGCACCGGCTTGGGCTCGTCCTCGGTGCGGATGATCCTGATCACCTCGTCGATGTTGAGGTAGGCGATCAAATAGCCGCCGAGAATCTCCAGCCGGTTCTCGATCTGCTTCTTGCGGTAGTTCGAGCGCCGCAGCAGCACGTCGCGCAGATGGTCGAGCCATTCGCGCAGGCACTCGGCCAGGCCCACCACCTTGGGGATGCGGCCTTTGATCAGCACGTTGAGGTTCAGCGGAATCTTGCTCTCGAGATCGGTGAGCCGGAACAGCGATTCCATCATCAGCGCCGGATCGACGTTCTTCGACTTCGGCTCGATCACGAGCCGCACGTCCTCGGCCGACTCGTCACGGACGTCGCCGACCAGCGGCAGCTTCTTCTCGTTGAGCAGCTCTGCGATCTTCTCGACCAGCCGTGACTTCTGCACGAGATAGGGAATCTCGGTGATGACGACGATCCAGGTGCCGCGGTTGCCCTCCTCCTGCTTCCACTTGGCGCGGACACGGAACGAGCCGCGGCCGGTGGTGTAGGCCTCGATGATCGACTCCTTGGAATCGATCACGGTGCCGCCGGTCGGGAAGTCCGGCCCCTTCACCCAGCGCAGCAGCGCACGCGACTTGGCGTCAGGCTTCTCGATCAGATGCAGCGCGGCGTCGCAGAGCTCCGCGGCATTGTGCGGCGGAATCGAGGTCGCCATGCCCACCGCGATGCCCTGGGCGCCGTTGGCCAGCAGGTTCGGGAAGCCGCCGGGCAGCACGACCGGCTCCTTCGACTGGCCGTCATAATTCGGCCGGAACTCGACGCCGTCCTCGTCGATGCCTTCCAGCAGCAGACGCGCGACGTCGGTCAGGCGCGCTTCGGTGTAGCGATAGGCCGCCGGATTATCGCCGTCGATATTGCCGAAATTGCCCTGGCCGTCGACCAGCGGATAGCGCGAGGAAAAGTCCTGCGCGAGGCGGACCATCGCGTCGTAGATCGCCTGGTCGCCATGCGGATGGAACGAGCCCATCACGTCGCCGACGATCTTGGCGGATTTCTTGAACGCCGTGCCCGGGTCGAGCCGCAGCAGCCGCATGCCGTAGAGGATGCGCCGGTGCACGGGCTTGAGGCCGTCGCGCGCGTCCGGCAGTGCGCGGTGCATGATGGTCGAGAGCGCGTAGGCGAGATAGCGCTCTTCCAGCGCATCCCGGAGCGTCACCTCGTGAATCTCGGCTGGTTCCGGCGGAATCAGTGATTTTCCCATTCGCGTTGAGCTTTCAGTGGGTTAGCCCTTGAGCCTGAGCTAGCGTGAACGATTTGGGAACAGGCTTTATGCGATGATGCGCTGGGGCGCAATGACGGCCCTGCCCGGTTCCCCGAGGAAAAAGCCGGGACTTCGGCCGCGGAACCGCAACCCGGCCCGAAAATCATGCAGTTCGCGTGACGCCGACGCATGTCGCAACGCTCACGGATTGAGCAGCCGACCCGCGTCCCGTTGAGGTGCAACGATGTCGCACACGAGTCTGTGTAGCTGAGATCGTCACCCGCCGTCGCTAAGGTGACGGCGTTCATCCTCGCCGACGCAACGGCCCTGCGAGGAGAGCCATCGCGCCGCGCCTTGAACGCGGCAGATCCCATCCAGTGAGAAAGGCAGATGCTCCATGAGCTCAGGATTCGTGACGACATCGGACGGCACGCAGATCTTCTATAAGGACTGGGGATCGGGCCAGCCCATCGTCTTCCACCACGGCTGGCCGCTGTCGTCCGACGATTGGGACGCGCAGATGCTGTTCTTCCTCGACAAGGGTTTTCGCGTCATCGCGCACGACCGGCGTGGTCACGGCCGCTCCAGCCAGACGGAGACCGGCAATGAAATGGACACCTACGCTGCCGATGTCGCTGCGCTTGCCGCGAAGCTCGACCTGCGAGACGCGATCCATGTCGGCCACTCCACCGGCGGCGGCGAGGTCGCGCGCTACGTCGCCAAGCACGGCAAGGGCCGCGTCGCCAAGGCCGCGTTGCTCGGAGCGGTGCCACCGATCATGCTGAAGACGGCGAACAATCCCGGCGGACTGCCGATCGAGGTGTTCGACGGCTTCCGCACGGCGCTCGCCGCCAACCGCGCGCAATTCTTCCTCGATATTCCGACCGGCCCGTTCTACGGCTTCAACCGCGACGGCGCCAAGGTTTCCGAAGGCGTGATCCGCAACTGGTGGCGCCAGGGCATGATGGGCGGCACCAAGGCCCATTACGATTGCATCAAGGCGTTCTCGGAGACCGACTTCACCGAGGACCTGAAGGCGATCGACGTGCCGGTGCTGCTGATGCACGGCGAGGACGACCAGATCGTCCCGATCGACGATTCCGCGCGCATCGGCATCAAGCTGTTGAAGCACGGGACGTTGAAGACCTATCCGGGATTTCCGCATGGCATGGCAACGACGCATGCTGACGTGATCAATGCGGACCTGCTGGCGTTCATCAGGGGCTAGGTTTACCGCGATCCCGTCGCGCATTTCACACACCACGTCACCCCCCGCGTAGGCGGGGGGATCCCGTACACCTTAACATCCGACTCCTCCCGGACTGCCGGTGATTGCTGGGTCGCCCGCCTGCGCCGGCGATGACTGCGTTCTACAATTGCCGTCATCGCGAGCGCAGCGACGCGATCCAGAGCCGGCACTGCGATTCTGGATTGCTTCGTCGCCTTCGGCTCCTCGCAATGACGACGGCATGCATGTCTGCCGTCTCGCGACGCCATCGGCGCCCGAGCTATCAGGATCGATCACCCTCACCTAACAGAGGGCGCAGGGAAGGCCGGACCTCGACTGAGGCCCGTGGCCCGCCTGCGAAAAAAATGCAGGCGGCAGGTACCACAGGTCAGCCGGACGACCCGGCCTTCCCTACGCGATGGGCTTCCGACTTATACGCAGTCTCCCCGGTGTCCGGGCTTGTTAGCCACCGTCATCCGCGCGATGCTCCGAGGCATCATTCGCGAACTTGACGCCAGCATCGGGGCGCCAGGACGCTGCGATTTCGTCGTCCTGCCGGACTCGTTCGTCCACGCGCAACGAGCGCGCTGCGATCCGACAGGCCACCGCTCCCCGCCTCGCGTGTCGTGACGATCGCGCGCAACGCCCCTCCGATGTGAGGCGGGATGCGCGGAAACATCGTCCTGATTTGCCCGACGACACAAGCCGTGCGGACTGCGGCAGATTGGCTCGACGGGCAATTGGCGCATGGGAGATCGCGCAATTCTGCATATCAGAAACGGGACCGCACGCAGCTCAGCGCGACCGCGGGAACCGATAGCGCCCAAAGCGCGTTCTCTCCGCATCAACGTAATGCGTATGCGATATCAACCGAAGCACGACCTGCTGGCGGGCATCTTTGCATGAAGAATTTTTCCGATGCGTCCTTTTCGCCTGATGTCATCGCGCTGATGACCGAAGCCCTCAACGCGTCGGTCGCCGCGCTGCCTGAGCCGGTGAGTTCGACGAACGTGAACCTGCTTGCGGAAGCCGTGCTGCGTGCCGCCAAGGCCGGCGAGCGCGACGTCACCGCGATGCAGCGGCTCGCGCTGCTCGAACTGCAGATCATGCCGCGCATGTAGAGCGGATCACAGGCTTTCCTACAGTCGTAAAGCATCCCCAACGCGCTCACTTCGGACCTCTTGGTTCGAGATGCGCCGCACGCGGCGCTCCTCACCATGAGGACGTCGGATCGCGCCTGACGCGCCGCCGGCCTCCATCTTCTATCCCCCGGCCGCTGCGCCACGTCCCACCCGTTCGCAATTGACAAATCTATTCGTCAATGTCTAATTCCCATCACCGCCGACAGAGCGGAGCAAAACGGGGAGGATCTTCATGCGACGGCAGCTGCTCGCCTGCGCGTTCCTGGCAACGACATCATTCATCGCGACAGGCGCTTCAGCCCAGGTTTCTGACGACGTGGTGCGGATCGGCGTACTCACCGATCTCTCGAGCTGGGGACGCGACAACAGCGGGCCGGGCTCGGTCGAGGCGGCCAAGATGGCGGTCGAGGAGTTCGGCCCCAATGTGCTCGGCAAGCCGATCGAGATCATCAGCGCCGATCACCAGATGAAGACCGACGTCGGAACGACGGTCGTGCGCGACTGGTTCGACAACGGCAAGGTCGACGCCGTCGTCGACATCCCCAACTCCGGCATCGCGATTGCCGTGCACAACATGGTGCGCGAGCGCAACAAGATCGCGCTGCTGTCCGGTCCCGGCGCGAGCTCGCTGACCGACGAGCTGTGCAGCCCGAACACCGTGCATTTCACCTATGATACGTATGCGCTGTCCAAGGTGACGACCTCGGCCGTGATCGGCCAGGGCGGCAAGTCCTGGTACTTCATCACCGCGGACTACGCCTTCGGCCAGCAGTTGGAGAAGGACGCCACGCGCTTCATCAAGGAGCTCGGCGGCACCATCCTCGGCGGCGTCAAGCATCCGACCAACACCGCCGACTTCTCCTCCTTCGCGCTGCAGGCGCAGAGCTCCAAGGCCGACGTCGTCGCCTTCGCCAATGCCGGCCAGGACACCGACAACGCGATCAAGCAGTCCGGCGAGTTTGGCCTGGTGAAGGGCGGCCAGAAGCTGGTGGGCCTCCTGATGTTCGACACCGACGTGCATGCGATCGGGCTCGAGGCCGCGCAGGGCACCTACATGACCACGGCGTCCTATTGGGCGATGGACGAGGCCACCCGCGCCTGGTCGAAGAAGTTCTACGCCCGCGCCAAGGTGATGCCGACCATGATCCAGACCGGCGTCTACGGCTCGGTGCTGCACTATCTCAAGGCGATCAAGGCGGCCGGCACCGATGATCCCAAGGCTGTCATGGCGAAGATGCGCGAGCTGCCGATCGAGGACGCCTTCGTTCACGGCGGCAAGTTGCGCGAGGATGGCCGGGTCATCCGCGACATGTACCTCGCCCGCGTCAAAAAGCCGTCGGAGTCGAAGGAGCCGTGGGACTATCTGGAGATCGTCAAGACCGTGAAGGGCGAGGATGCGTTCCGGCCGGTCTCCGAGTCCAAGTGCCCGTTGCTGAAGAAGTAGGAGCGCGCGCATGAGCGGAGCCGATACCAAGGACGGCGACAGCTATGATTGCGACGTGCTGGTGGTCGGCTCCGGCTGCGCCGGGCTGTCGGCGGCGGTCACCGCCGCCTATGCCGGGCTGAAGGTCATCGTCACCGAGAAGGAGCCGCGCTTCGGCGGCACCACGGCGCGCTCGGGCGGCTGGCTGTGGATTCCGGGCACGTCGCTGGCGAAGGCCTGGGGCATCGACGAGCCACCCGAGCTGGCGCGCAGCTATCTGCGTCATGAAGCCGGCAACAGTTTCGATGCGGCGCGGGTCGATGCGTTCCTGAGCAAGGGCCCGGAGGCGGTCGACTTCTTCATCGGCAAGACGGCACTCAAGTTCGACATGCCGCTGACCTTCCCTGACTATCACGCGGAGGCGCCGGGCGGCACGCAGGGCGGCCGCTCGATGGTGACGCGGCCGTTCGACGGCCGCGAGCTGGGCGATCACATCAACGATCTCGGCCAGCCGCTGCCCGAGCTCACCGTGTTCGGCATGATGCTCGGCTCCGGCAAGGAGATCATCCATTTCATGCGCGCGACCAAGTCGCTGGCGTCCGCGTTCTATGTCGCCAAGCGGCTGTCGAAACATGCGCTGGACGTGCTGCGCCATGGCCGCGGCATGACGCTCACCAACGGCAACGCGCTGGCAGGGCGGCTGGCGAAATCCGCGTTCGATCTCGGCATTCCCCTGTGGCTGTCGTCGCCTGTGGCGGAGCTGATCCGCGACGGCGATGCCGTGCGCGGCGCCGTGGTGACGCGGCAGGGCCGGCGCATCCGAGTGAATGCGCGGCTCGGCGTGGTGCTTGCCTGCGGCGGTTTCCCGCATGATGTCGAGAGGCGCAAGGCGATGTTTCCGCATGCGCCGACCGGCCAGGAGCATGTGTCGCCCGGCCCGGTCGGCAACACCGGCGACGGCTTGCGGCTGGCGGAAGCGGTCGGCGGCCGGGTCGAGGACGGCCTGCCGCATGCGGCGGCCTGGGTGCCGGTCTCCGTCACCACGCGCAAGGACGGCAGCAAGGGCGTGATGCCGCACTTCATCGACCGTGCCAAGCCCGGCGTGATCGCAGTGACCGCGGACGGCGTGCGCTTCGCCAATGAAGGCAATTCCTACCACGACTTCGTGCAGGCGATGGTCAAGGCGGCCAAGCCCGGCCGCGAGATCGCGGCCTGGCTGATCACCGATCACCGCTCATTGCGCCGCTACGGCCTCGGCTGCGTGCCGCCGTTCCCGATGCCGCTCGGGCATCATCTCAGCACCGGCTATCTCAAGCGCGGCGCGACGCTCGCCGAGCTCGCGCGCGTAGCCGGCATCGACGCGATGGCGCTGGAAGCAACCGTCGCCGCCTTCAACGCCGATGCGGCGCTGGGCCAGGATCCGACCTTCGGCAAGGGCTCGCGCGCCTACAATCGCTACCAGGGCGATGCGCTGCACGGGCCGAACCCGTGCGTGGCGCCGATCAAGGACGGGCCGTTCTACGCGATCAAGATGGTGATCGGCGATCTCGGCACCTATGCCGGCATCCGCACCGACGAGCATGCCCGCGCGCTCGATGCGCAGGGCCAGCCGATCGAGGGGCTGTATGCCGCCGGCAACGACATGGCGAGCATCATGGGCGGCAACTATCCCGGCGCCGGCATCACGCTGGGCCCGGCGCTGACCTTCGGCTACATTGCCGGCCGGCATCTCGCCGAACGCGCCAGGCAAAGGAGTGCCGCATGAGCGACAGTCAGATGTTGGCCGGCAAGCTCGCGCTGGTGACGGGCGCGGCGCACGGCAATGGCCGCGCGATTGCGCTGGGGCTCGCCGGCCGCGGCGCCGATGTTGTCATCACCGACATCGACTTGGACGGCGCCGAACGCTGCGCCGCCGAGATCCGCGATCACGGCCGCAAGGCGTGGGCACATCGGCTCGACGTCACCGACGCCGCGGGCTGCACCGCATTGGCGGCGCAGTTGCGCACCGAGGTCGGCGCCATCTCCATCCTCGTCAACAACGCCGGCATCATCATTCGCGAGGGCATCGACTCAGCCCGCGCGCCACAGAACTGGCAGCGCGTGCTCGACGTCAATCTCAACGGCGTGTTCAACGTCACCTACGCGTTTCTCGCCGCCTTGCGCGCGACGCGCGGCACGATCGTCAACATCGCCTCCGTCGCCTCCTTCATCGGCATCAGCAACACGCTCGGCTACTCGCCCTCCAAGGGCGGCGTGAAGTCGCTGACCCAGGCGCTGGCGCGCGAGCTCGCCGCCGACGGCATCCGCGTCAACGCGATCGCGCCCGGCGTGATCGCCACCGCGATGACGGAGTCGACCCGCAACGATCCCGAGCGGCTCGCCGGCTTCATGAGCCGCACGCCGCTCGGCCGCGTCGGCCAGCCCGAGGAGCTCGCGGGCCCCGTGGCGTTCCTGGTCTCGGACATGGCGTCCTACGTCAACGGCGTGACCTTGCCGGTCGACGGCGGCTTCCTGGCGGTGTAGGCACGGCGCCGGACCAGGGGGCACAACGAGACATGGGACGAGAAAGCCGCGGCATTCAGTCGATCGAGGTCGGCGGCACGTTGCTGCAGGCACTGGCGCGCAGCGGCGAGCCGATGATGCTGCGCGACCTCGCGCGCGAGGCCGGGCTGCCGCCGGCCAAGGCGCATCCCTATCTCGTCAGCTTCTCGCGCATCGGTTTGATCGAACAGGACGAAACCACCGGACGCTACGAGATCGGCCCGCTCGCGCTCGAGCTCGGCCTGATCAGCCTGCGGCGGTTGTCGGCGGTCCGGATCGCGACGCCGAAGATCGCAGCGCTCGCCAGCGCCATCGATCACGCGGTGTCGCTCGCCGTGTGGGGCACCAACGGCCCGACCGTGGTGCGGCTGGAGGAGCCGAGCCATCCGGTGCACATCGTGATGCGAGTCGGCTCGATCATGGCGCTGCTGGAGACGGCAACCGGCCGGGCCTTCGCGGCGTTCCTGCCGCCGAAGACCGTGAAGGCCGCGCTCGACACCGGCCTCGATCGTCTCGGCGTCGGCTACAATCCGAAGCGCGCGCCCAGGAGTCCGAAGGTCGCGGAGATGCTGGCCGAGGTGCGCGCGCAGGGGCTCGCGCGCGCCGTCGGCGATCCGCTGCCCGGCGTCAACGCCTTCGCCGCGCCGGTGTTCGATCACGCCGGCCACGTCGCACTAGTCATCACCGCGATGGGCCCGGCCGGCACCTTCGACGCCGGCTGGCAGTCACCGCTGGCGACGCGGCTGCGCGCCTGCGCGGCCGAGATCTCCAAGCAGCTCGGCCACGGCATCGCGCAGCCGTGACGCTCAGGCCGCGACCGAGCGCTTCTCCGGCCACGGCTCGGCCCACGCCGGCAGCCGCATCAGGCCATCGAGCCAGCGCACGATGTTCGGAAACGACTCCATCGGCATCTCGGCCTCGCGCCAGTCGGTCGCCATCGACGCCGCCGCGAAATCGGCGATGGTGAGCCGGTCGCAGGCGATGTGGCTGCGCGCCCGCAGATGCGCATCGAGCACGGCGGCGAAGGTCTTCAGGTTGGCGACCTTGCCGGCCAGCGCGGCACGGTCAGGCACACCGAGGCCGAACGTCTTGCGGACGATGTGCTCGAAATAGAACGGTCCGACCGCCGGCGCCCAATGGCAGTCGTTCCACGCCAGCCAGCGCAGCACCTCGATCTGCTCCTGCGGATCGCGCGCCGGCCACATGTCGCAGCTCTCGCGGATGCAGAGGTGCGCCATGATGGCGGTCGACTCCCACAGCACGGTGTCGCCGTCGACCAGCACCGGCGCCTTCATGTTGGGGTTGAGCGCGGCGAACTCCGGCGTCTTCAGGCCGCGGCTGATGTCGATGAACTCGGCGGGAACGCCGAGGTGCTTGACCAGCGCCAGCACGCGGCGCGGCGCCTGGGCCTTGATCCAGTAGATCTTCATGACGGGTCTCCATCTCCTGTGCCTTGAAGACGAACGTAGCAGCACCGGATCGACAGTGACGGAGCAAAAATTCAGCGGCGGTTCCGCCGACTCGTACGGTTCCCGTAGCGTCACATTGCGCGCACCGCCGCCCGTGCGGTGAGAATGCAACCCGGCAGGAACGTACCCTCCAGCGAACGCTTGCCCGACGCGCCGCCGCCGCCGAAGCCGGCCGCTTCGCCGACCGCACAGAGGCCGCCGATCGGCGCACCCGTGGTGTCGAGCACCCGGCTCTGCAGATCGGTCTTGAGGCCGCCGAGGCTCTTGCGGGTGATGAGTTGCATATGAATGGCGATGTAAGGCCCGGCGCCCGGGGCCTGCAGCGGCGCAGGCTTGCAGGTGCGGAGCTTGTCGGGCCCCCATTGCCGCGCGTGCAGGATGCGGCGCAACTGGTCGTCGTTGTGGAGCTTGTCGCCATTCCCAAAGTTCGCGTCGAAGGCGTCGACGGTGGCCTGCAGCACCTCCGGCTTCACGTCGCCGGTGCCGGTCAGCGCATTCATCTTCGCGGCGAGACCGGCCAGCGTCTCGTCGACCAGGAAGTGCCGGCTCTCGCGCTGCATCTGCCTGACCAGGCGATGATTGCCGAACAGGGTCTCCTTGAGGAACATCGGCATCTGCCGGTCGCGGATGCGCGGATTGTGCTCGGCGCCGGAGATGGCGAACTCCTTGGCGGCGATGCGCCAGTTCAACAGATGCCACGTATACGGCTTCTCCTGCGCCGCGACGCGCTGGCACAGATCATGGGTGTCAAAGCCGGTCACCAGCGGCTCGGGCCCGATGCGCTCGCCCCTGTGATTGAGCCACAGTGCCGATTTGCACGGCACCAGCGACAGGCCATGGCCGTCGAAATGCGGAAACGGATGCGGGATGCCGGCGGCGTAGTTCCACATCTCGCCGGCATGCGTGATCTCGGCGCCGAGCGCCTCGGCCGCGTGGTGATGCAGCTTGCCGTCGGAGAACGGATGCGCGCCATTGAGCATCGCCTGCGGCAGCGGCCGGCTCTTCACCCAATTGGCGCGGGCCTCCTCGTGGCTGCCATTGAGGCCGCCCATCGCCAGCACTGTCAGCGGCGCGGCGATGCGGATTTCGGCGCCCGTCTCCTCGTTGACGGCAACAACGCCCGATACGGCGCCGGCAGCGCGATCGAGGCTGACGACGCAGTGACGGTGCAGCACCATCAGCCGGCCGCCGCTATCGGCCGCACGCATCGCCTCGATCATCACACGCGTGAGCCGCTGCGAGGTGCCCCAGACGATGTGATAGCGCGGCAGCGCATTGCCGTCGCCGTGCCGGCCGCGCTCGACCCAGTTCACCGCCGGCATGAAGGTCAGGCCGTGCGCCAGCAGCCAGTCGTAGACCTCGCTGCGCGAATGCGCGACGTAGTAGCGCGCCCATTGCAGCGGCCAGTGTTCGGCGGCGTCGAGCTCGCCAAACCTGATCCAGTCGCGCAACGCGATCTCGGGCGTATCCGGGATCTTCATGCGCGCCTGCAACGGCGTCCCGACCAGCGCCATGCCCCCGAACGCCCACAACGCCAGCCCGCCGAACCGCTCGGGCGTGTCCCTGTCCACGATGGTCACCGACTTGCCGGCGCGCAGTGCCTCCAGCGCGGTGACGATGCCGGCGAGACCGCCGCCGGCGATAACGACATCGGATTGCAGCGTCGCGCTCATGTCACGGCGCGATCTTGCGCTTGAGCATCCGCGCCACCGGCAGCGGGACGCGGTCGAGCGATCCCAAGAGGTGCGGCAAAAGCTTCAGCTTGAGGCCGGTCAGCGCCGGCGGCACCATGGCCTCGATCAGATGCGGCCCCGGCCGCGCCAGCGCCCCCTGCAACGCGCTGGTGAATTCGTCCGGCGTGCTGACGCGGGTCGCGCGTACCCCCATGCCGTCGGCGATCTGCGCGAGCTTGAGGACCGGTCCGTGAAGGTCGAGCTGCGCCCGCGCCTTCGGTCCGATCTCCTCGGCGCCGACCCGCTCCAGCTCGACGTTGAGCACCGAGTAGGATGCATTGTTGAAGATCACGGCGGTGACGTTGAGCCGCTCGCGCGCGATCGTCCACAGCGACTGGATCGTATACATCGAGCTGCCGTCGCCGATCAGCGCGATCACCGGCCGGTCCGGACAGGCGATCGCCGCCCCGATCGCATTCGGCAGCCCCTGCCCGATGGCGCCGCCGGTCAAGGTGATCAGATCGTGGCGCGGCGCGCCCGCGGTGAATTTCGACAGCATCAGGCCGGAGCTGATCGCCTCGTCGATGATGATGGCGTTCTCGGGCAGGAGATGACCCACGGCCTTGCAGACCTTTTCCGCGGTGAGCTTCTTGCCGCGCGGACGTCCGGGCCGCGAGGCCGGTGACAACGCCGGCGTGGCGCGCGCTGCCTCCAGGGCGGCGGCAAGCCTGGTCAGGCTGCACGCGGCGTGCTGCGCCGGCGTCGACAAGGTCAGCACCTTGCAGCCGTCATGCGGCAGATAGCTCTTCTTGCCGGGATAGGCGAAGAACGACACCGGCGCCTTGGCGTCGACCAGGATCAGCGTGTCGATCTCCTTGAGCTGAACCTGCGCCATCTCGGCGAGATAGGCGATCCGCTCGACGGCCGGCAGGCCCGCTCCACGCTGCATGCGTGTCGGAAAGGTTTCGGCGTAGACCTTCACACCGCAGGCTGCGGCGATGCGCGCGGCCGCCAGCAGGGATTCCTCGTGCAGCGCCGTACCACCGAGCAGAAGCGCGCTGCGGCCGCCCGACTTGATCGCCTCGGCGACGGCCTGCACGGCGGAATCGTCAGCGGGCGCCGGCGGCTCGATCACCGGCGCCGGCTCGGCGACGCCGCCCTCCCCCCAGGACACGTCGGCCGGCAGGATCAGCGTCGCGACCTGCCCGGGCCAGGAGCACGCCGCCTTCACGGCCGCCACCGCGTCGCGGCACAGCTCCGACGTCACCTGTGAGGTCCAGACGAATTCCGGCGAGACGTTGCGCGCGACGGTCTCGATATCGGACTGGAGCTGCGCGTCATAAGGGACATGATAGGTGGCGTGGTCGCCGACGATGTTGACGACGGGCACCTTGCCCTTGCGCGCATTGTGCAGATTGGCGAGGCCGTTGCCGAGGCCGCAACCGAGATGCAGCAGCGTTGCCGCGGGCGTGCCGGTCATCCGGGCGTAGCCGTCCGCCGCACCGGTCGCCACCCCTTCGAACAGGCACAGCACGGCGCGCATCTCCGGCGCGGAGTCCAGCGCCGCGACGAAATGCATCTCGGAGGTGCCGGGATTGGTGAAGCAGACCCGAATGCCGGAATTGACCAGGGTCCGTATCAGAGCTTGTGCGCCGTTGGGCATGAGAAAAGCCTGTTGCGGGGAAACTGCCGCAGCTCGGGGCGACTTGGCCGGCCCCGCCATGGCATTTCCCCTGTTTATATTTGCGCCATTTTGGAATTGACGGTCTCAGAAATCCAATGAATTGTTATGGCTTGATCAATGATTTCGGTGCATCGATGTACACCCCCACCCTGCGCCAGCTGCAGCAGTTAGTCTACCTCGCGGAAGAGCGGCATTTCGCCCGGGCGGCCCAGCGCGCCCACGTCACGCAGTCGGCGCTGAGCCGCAGCTTGCAGACCCTGGAGGACGCCGTCGGGATGCGGCTGTTCGACCGCAGCTCGCGCTCGGTGGAGATCACACCGGTCGGCGAGCGACTGGTGGCGCGGGCCCGCTCGCTCCTGTCGAGCGCAGACGACCTTGGCCGCGAGATGCGCCTGCTGCGCTCGGGAGATGCCGGCGAGGTGACGGTGGGCGTCGGCGCGTTCACCGGGCTGACGCTTCTGCCGGATGCCATGGCGCGGCTGTATTCGGAGCACCCGTCCGTGCGCATCATCGTGGTGCAGGACAATTGGCGCGCCCTGATGGAGGTGCTGCAGCAAGGAAAGCTCGATTTCTTCCTCGCGCACATCACCGACATCCGCGCCGACGACAGCCTCGACATCGAGCCGCTCGGCGGCCTTCCAGGACACTTTTACTGTCGGGCGACTCATCCGTTGGCGCGCCGACGGGAGCTTTCGGCACGCGAGCTCGCCGGCCAGCACTTCGCTTCCGTTGCGCTGCCACCGGAATTCAGCAGGCGCCTGGAAGCGCTCATCGCTGCGCCGGAGGGCCGCGGCTTCGACGTCGCGCTCGAATCCGAGAACGCGAGCCTGCTGATTCAAATGGCCATTCGCTCCGACATCGTGCTCGTCGCCGGCGATGCCGTGCTCACCCATGAGCTCGCCTCCGGCCAGTTGGTCAGGCTCAACGTGGCCGAACTGAAAGAGCCGCGCGCGTCGGACCTGCTGATGGCGCAGTTCGGCATCCTGCGGCTGAAGGGACGGACCCTATCGCCCGCAGCGATGATGCTGATGGACCTGGTGCGCGCGCAAGCTGCGCGAACGCTGACCGGACCACGCCGGCCGCCAGCTCCCCGCGCCGCACGTGACACGCATCGGTCTCGACCCGTCCCACGCAAGAAGCCGAGCACAACCGGACGTAACCAATCGCGTCATCCCACCAGGGGCAAAGCCTGACTCGGTCGCCGGCCTTGCGCAATCATCTGCTGGCCGCGCTGCGGGACATCTCCTGCAGAAGCCGTATCGCCTGCTCTCCCTGCGCTTCCGGGACGAACAGGTGATCATGATGAAAGGCCGAGACAGCGTTGACGCTGATGCCCGCCCCTGCGAGGCAGGTCGTGACCGCGGCGAGGAAGCCAACCGCATCGAGCGCTGATAGCACCGACAGCGTGATCAGGCGCGCGACGAACTGATACGGCAGCCCGACCTGCTCGGCGTCCTCGCACCGGACGATCAGCGTGATCCCTTCGCGCTCTCGAAACAGCATCAACGGTGTCAGCTCGACCGGGATGTCGTGATGCGTATCGACAGTGCAGAACACGAATACGCCGTCCTGCAGCTCGGGAGCCATCGTGCGCAGCAGCGTATCGAGGTTGGGTTCGCCCGCCATGGATCCTCGTCAGTTCGCCGCGAGGCGCTCGCGACCATGCGGCACGGTGAAATCCTGCAGCGGCCCGACCGGGACGATGCCGGTCGGGTTGATGGTGCGATGGCTCTCGTAGTAGTGCCGCTTGATGTGCTCAAAATTCACTGTCGCGGCAATCCCCGGCCATTGGTAGAGATCGCGCGTGTAGGCTGAAAGATGCGGATAGTCGGCGATGCGGCGGACGTTGCACTTGAAGTGGCCGACATAGACGGCATCGAAGCGGATCAGGGTCGTGAACAGCCGGATGTCGGCCTCGGTCACGGTGTCGCCGAGCAGGAAGCGGCGCGTCGACAGCCGCTCCTCCAGCCAGTCGAGCGTGGCGAACAGCGGGCCGATCGCCTCCTCATAGACGGATTGCGTGGTCGCGAAGCCGCATTTGTAGACGCCGTTGTTCAGCGTATCGTAGACGCGCGCGTTGATGGCGTCGATCTCATCACGCTGGGCTCGCGGATAATAGTCACCTTGCTTAGCGCCGACGCCGTCGAACGCCGAGTTCAGCATGCGGATGATCTCTGATGACTCGTTGTTGACGATGGTGCGGTTTTGCTTGTCCCAGAGCACGGGCACGGTGACGCGGCCGGAATAATGCGATTCCGCGGCGGTGTAGACCTGGTGCAGAAGGCCGGCGTGATTGACGCTGTCGGCCACGACGCCCGGCCCCTCGGCAAAGGTCCAGCCCTGCTCGCGCATCAGCCAGTGCACGACCGATACTGAAATCATGTCATCGAGCCCCTTCAGGGTGCGCATGATCAGGGTGCGGTGAGCCCATGGGCAGGCCAGGCTGACATAAAGATGGTAGCGGCCCGCTTCGGCCTCGAAGCCGCCGGTGCCGGACGCGCCCGGACGGCCGTCAGCCGTGACGAAGCTTCGGAACGCCGAATCCTTGCGGATGAAACGGCCGCCGGACGCCGCCGTGTCGTACCAGACGTCGTGCCATCGGCCGTCGACCAGGACTCCCATCACGCTCTCCTCTCACACCGTGGCCTGGGCGGAGGGCGGCAATGTGCCGCCCTTTTGCCTTGGTCCCTCGCATGACAGGAGTACACATCGCTCCGCCGCTGCGCCAGCGGAGAGCCCGCGCTTCAAGGCACGGCTCCGCCGAAACACGCGGTCACGACTGGAACGGGATGGTGCGGCCCGGCTGCGCCGCCTGTTCCCGCGTATAGGAGACGCCGTGCACCTTCACGCCCGCGGCATTCAACAGGGTGATGATTCCGCCGCGGTTCGACAGCGCGACCGGCGCGACGATGGGCACCACCAAGGTGGCGCCGCGCGCGATCGTGCCGCTCAGTTGCATGGCGTTCTTCTGCCTGTCCTTGATCTGCCAGCCAGTGAGATCGACGTCGACATCGGCGGTGTTCAGCAGCGTGACCGTCTCGTGCTCCGGCGTGCGCACGTCGTTGACATAGGCCGCGATGATCCGCACCAGCCCATCGGGCACGTCGAGCGGCGGAATGTGGTCACGGTCGGGAGGCGTATGCGGCGCGTTCGGGTGATCGGGATCGGGCGGAAGGATGACCCCTCCGCTGGCATCGTCCGAATGCCAGGCCTGGGTCTGGAATTTCAGGAAGACGGCGACCCATTGCTGCTGGTCGGGAAACTCGAAGAGCAGTCCGCCATCCTGCCAGGGACCGTTGTCCTTGGCGTATTTGCCGGGCGGATTGCCCTGGTTGAAATGGATGTCGTGGATGCCGCGGCCTGGCTTGAAGCCGAAATAGCGGTCGGCCTTGTCCTCCGGTCCCCATGCGACGCCGAAGGCGTAGATGAGAGCCGTCTCGTCCGACATGGCGCGCTGAACGTAGGCGTCGATCTTCTCGTTGAGATCGTTGTCGGGGCCCGCGGCCGACAGCGGCAGCGGCTTCAGCTCCCATGGCTGCATCAGATTGCCCCGGATGAAATCGAGTGCCACGCCGCCGGGCTTGCTCTCCAGCGGATGCAGCCCTTCCGAAAACGCCTTCAGGCCATCGACGATCGGATGTTCGAAGCGCGAGCGGACCAGGAATTCGACCTCGCTGCCATCCTGGGAGCGGACATTGATGGCGATGCGATAGAGCTCACCATCGGCAGAGACCTGCACCTGATAGTGCGGACTGCTTCCCGTCGCCAGACGATTGTTGATGGGCCGACCCTTGAGAAGCGAATAGTCGTTCAATGGCATGGTCGTCTCCAACTCTGTCCGTAACGATATCTAGGACGAGAACAGCAATCGATCGCGTTCGGCCTGCGACCCCTCGACATAGAAGCGCTCGAACCAGGCCGGCTTGCCGGACAATGCGGTCGGCTTGCGCAGCGTGATCGCGGCAGGCGCGGATGCAGCGCGCTGCCGCTCGGACTTGCCGTGGAACGCGTCGCGCATCCGGTTGCGAAACTGCAGGTGATCGAACACGCGGGTGGCCTCGATCGCATACGACGTGGCGATCTTTCGGTCCTCGATCATGATGAGATGGTCGCCGTTGCCCTTCTCGCCGCTCGGCGAGAAGTTGCTCGATCCGGTGAACACTTTCGCGGTCGGCAGGCTGAAATCGGTCACCAGGAATTTGTGATGGATGTTGCGGCCCTTGCCGCCGGACCATTCGCTGCGGAACGGCTCCGGCGCCTTGCTCGCGAGGTAGGCGAAATCGACGAGACCGATCGAGCCGTCGGGCTTGCGCAGCTCCAGCGCGCCGCGCTTGTCGACGGTACCGTAGCTGAAGATCGGCCGCTCCATCACGCGGTCGAACGCCTCCTTGGTCGGACCGTCACCGAGCTGGCTCAGAAATGCGACCGAGTAGAACACCGACGAGGTGGCCTGATCGATCGCGGCCCGGATCGGATTGAGCGAGAGATCAGTGGCCTGATGCGGTGAGAAGCAGAGCTGTACGGTCGGCTTTCCCTCGGTGTGGACGGCGTGCCACTTCTTGGAAAAATCATTCGTCCGGAAGGCCGAGGGGTCCTCGAAGGCGATGTCGAACATCTCGCCGAACAGCCCGGCGACGTCCTGCGAATGAAAAACCAGCATGTTGTTGGCCTGAATATAGAGGCCGCGGAAGGTGAAATTGGTCGAGCCGCACAGCACCTTCTCGGGCTTGCCGTTGCGGCGCGAGATCAGGACCTTGTTGTGCTGGAGATTGCTGAAATGCGTGCGCAGCACGGCAGCACCCGCCTGCTTGAAGCGCTTGGCGCTGCGCGATTCCGCGCTGCCGGGCAGCTTGTGGCTGTTATCCTTGGCGTTGGAGTCGTCGATGATCGCGCGCAGCCGCGGGCCGAACTGCTCCAGCAGGCCGATCACGTCGGGCTCATTGAGGTCATAGGCCATCACGTCGAGCGTGAGCCCGGGATCCGCCAGGGCTTCTTTCAAGAAGCTGAACAGGAGGTCGTAGGCCTCGAACCCCAGCCACTCGTAGACGCTGTCGCCGGCCTCGTTGGCGAGGTCGAGCTTCTCGAAGCTCGGCCCGTCGCGGCTCTCGACGGGGATGATCTCGGCATTGTTGCCGAACTGATCGCGATAGGCCTGAGACGAGGCGAAGTTGCGGGTGAAACCGATGTCGATGAGGCCATCATAGGTCACGGCGCTCTGCGTGATGTCGAGCGAGAGGCTGGTCCCTGCCACGAGCGTGCCGTCGTTGCGCATGTGCTGCTTGGCGACGCGATACGTATAGACTCCGTCCTTGGGCCGGTAAGGAAAATGGATCCAGCGGAATTTCTGGAACGGCGCCTCGGTCGACGGGAAATTCCGGTTGCCGTCGACCTCCGCGCCGGCCCCGGCCGGATAGGAAAACGCGATCCTGTTGCGCAACTGGGAAAAATCCCGCGCGCCCGGCGACTTCACCTCGATCGAGAATCCGACCAGATCGGGTTCGGGCTCGGCGACGTCGAAGCCGATCATCGTCATGCGCTCTCCACGCCACAGCTTGGACGTGAACCCGTTGCTGGATTTGCTGTTCTCGAAATCGCTCATGATCGAAATGCCCCACGGTGATGAAAAAAGGCGCGCACGAAACGCATCTCGCCGAAGGGCTACAATCTTCGCCATGAGCCGCGGACGACGCAACCTCAAAATGATGTGAAACTGGTCATCAACCAGGATTGTTGCATGATCCTACGTCGGTCATGTGAAGGCGGATGTGAATGACGTCACAGTCGGAGACGGTATCCGGATCAGCTTTGCCGTGATGCCGGCGCGTGTGTCGTCAGTCTCGACGTTGGCGAACAAGCGCGAGGGCACATGACGACGAGCGTCGAAACCGAGCCCTATCGCGGGGCGGGCCTAGCCCGCGTCACGGCGTTGATGAAGCCCTCGCGGGCGTCGGAATGCCCCTGCCCGCGCGGCTCCAACACGTGACGCAACAGGAACAGGCCGGTCAGCCGGAAACCGTCGAGCAGATCCTGCTGCGACCAGCCATGGCCCTGGTCGCTCTCGCGCAGGAAGGGCGGCAACGGCAGCAGCCGGTCGGCCCATGGCGCGCCGGCCGTGCGCGACACCGCGCCGCCCGACTTCGGGGATACGTAGATCAGGTCCGAGGTCTCACCGGTCGCAGCGCAGGAGTCGAGATCGAGCCCGAAGCCGAGTTCGGCGAGGATCGCCAGCTCGAAGCGTACGATGTGGACGGCGGCGCCGCCCGCATCCTCGAAATCATCGAGCGCATGTTCGAGCCGCAGATACATGTCTTCGTGCGGATCGCGCTCCGGCAACAGCCGGGCCAGCGAGGCAAGATGCGTCACGCCGTAGGCGCCGTGTTGCGCGGAGATCAGCCCCGCCGCCCGCAAGGTCAGCGCGTCGATGGCGTACATGCCGAGATGCTCGTCGAGCCGCGCGCGCCAGATCGCGCGCACCGTGTTGCCCGGCTGCAGCACCGGCCGCATGCGCTTGCCGCTCGCCCCGCGCACGAGACCGAGATGCCGGCCATGCTCGCGGGTCAGCAACTCGACGACGGCCGAGGATTCGCCGTGCCGCCGCACGCCCAGCACGATGCCATCGTCGGTCCATTCCATCGGTGTGGGTTCTCCACCACTCGCAGACGCCAAGCCGTGAGCGCCAGTCGACGATCAAGCCCCAACGTTGCTCGCGCGTGCTGCCGCCACAAACACCGTCATTGCGAGCGCAGCGAAGCAATCCAGAGTTTCACGCGCAGCCCTGGATTGCTTCGCTGCGCTCGCAATGACGGAATGATCGTTATGCGCCAAACGCAGGGTGGGCACGCTGCGCTTTGCCGACTCTGCATTCTGCATTCCATCCATCACGCGTTGAACCAGCCGCGCGCATCGCCCGTGAACGAGTAGTACAATCCCATCGTCGTCAGCGCGCAGGAGATGACCTCGATGCCGGCATCGAGCGTCATGCCCTTCTGACCAATCACCTGCACCAGGGAGATGTCGGACAGCACCAGCGCCGCCAGCAGCACCCAGCGCGGCCAGTTCTTGCGGCGCTGCGCCGCCAGATAGACGAAATAGAACAGCAGCAGGATGACCACCCCGTTGAGCACGGTCTGCGCGGTGATCATGTCCTCGGTCATGTCGAAGGTCGGCGTCCGATCCGAGACGGCAACAGACAACGCATCCAGCATCAGCGAGATGTAGAGCAGCACTTCGAACCACAACACGTTGCGCGGCACGCTCATTGTCATTCCCTGGGGAACTCGAGCCCCATTTCCCGGTAGCGGTCGGGATCGTCGCCCCAGTTCTCGCGGACCTTCACGAACAGGAACAGGTGCACCGGCACACCGGTGATCTCTGAGATTTCCTTGCGCGACTGCGCGCCGATCGACTTGATCGTCGCGCCGCCCTTGCCGAGCACGATCTTGCGCTGGCTGTCCCGCTCCACGAAGATCGTCTGCTCGATCCGGATCGAACCGTCCTTGCGCTCGGTCCAGCTGTCGGTCTCGACGGTGGACTGATACGGCAGCTCCTGATGCAGATGCGAATAGATCTTCTCGCGGGTGATCTCGGCCGCGAGGTGCCGCATCGGCGCGTCCGACATCTGGTCCTCGGGATAGTGGAACGGACCGGGAGGCACCATCTCCGCCAAGGCCCGCCTGAGATCGTCGACTCCGTCGCCCGAGATCGCCGAGATCATGAAGGTGCGCGCGAAGGACAGCTTCTCGTTGGCAGCCGCGACCAGCGCCAGCAGCTTCTCGCGCGGCACCAGGTCGACCTTGTTGACCACCAGGATCTTCTCGTGCGCGACCGCGGCCGCCTTGTCGATGATGGACTGCGCCTCGTCGTCGATGCCCTTCTTGGCATCGAGCAGCACGCAGACGACATCGGCATCATGCGCCCCGCTCCAGGCCGTCGTGACCATGGCGCGGTCCAGCCTGCGCTTCGGCGCGAAAATTCCGGGGGTGTCGACCAGAATGATCTGAGACGCGCCTTCGATGACGATGCCGCGGATCAGCGCTCGCGTCGTCTGCACCTTGCGCGAGACGATCGTGACCTTGGAGCCGACCAGCGCGTTGACGAGCGTCGATTTGCCGACGTTGGGCGCGCCGATCAGCGCAACGAAACCGCAGCGGGTCTGGACAGCCGGCACTGATTGCTGTTCAGCCGTCATTGCTGCCGCCGCTGACGCCTTCGCGCTCGATCATGACCGATGCCGCCACCTTTTCTGCCGCCCGCTTGGAGCCACCGACGCCTTCAGCGGGCTCCAGGCCCGGCAGGTCGACGGCGACGCGGAACTGCGGATCGTGATGCGGGCCGGTGCGCTCGACCTCCCGGTACACCGGGGTCGGCAGGCCCTTGCCCTGGGCCCATTCCTGCAGCACCGTCTTCGGATCGCGCAGCGGGCGCCGCGGCTTGTGCATGCGCTCGGTCCAGTTGCGCTCGACGAAACCCGCGGCGGCCGCGTAGCCACCGTCGAGGAAGATCGCGCCGATCACCGCCTCGCAGACGTCGCCCAGCACCGACTTGCGCAACCGCGCCCCGGCGCCGGCGCCGACCGCGCCGAGCTTGATGTCGTCGAGCAGGCCGAGCGACTTGGCGACGTCGGCGCAGCTCTCCTTGCGCACGAGATCGGCCAGCCGCTTCGACAGCTCACCCTCGTCCGCGCTCGGAAACGAGCGATACAGCATGTCGGACACGATCAGGCCGAGCACGTGGTCGCCGAGGAATTCGAGCCGCTGATAGCTGTCGCCACGCTTCTTGGACGACTTCAGCGCCGAGACGTGGGTGAAGGCGGTGCTGAGCAGTGACGGATCGGCGAAGTGATGACCGATGCGCGCCTCGATCGCGGCATTGGCGGCTTTGTCCGCGGCCTTGGCGCCCTTGGCGGCGCCGGTCCCCGCGCTCTTGGTACGGCGACTGCCCTTCGCCTTGCTGCGCGGCTTGCCGTCGGGATCGGTCTCGGCAACGAGCAGGGCCGTGCCCGCCGCGTCCGGGCTCGCGATCGCCGATTCGGACTCGACGGTCTTCGTATCCGCCTTGAAGCTCGGCTTCGGATCGGTCTTGGAATCGGTCTTCGACTCGATCTTGGGCTCGCTCTTCTGCTCAGGCTTGATCTCAGACTTCGGCCGCGACGCGGCCTTGGGCGTCGCCTCCAGCGCACCCGTGCCGGGTTGCGGGCTCGATGCGGCAGCCTGCGTCGTCTGGATTTCGGGTGAGTCGTCGATCATCGGACGAATTTGAAGATTCGATTCCAGCGCACCGATACCGGCCAGCGCCAGAACGCCCAGGCATGCTCGCCTTCGGCAATGGAAAAGAAGATCAGCTGCGCGCGGCCGACGATGTTCTCGAACGGCACGTAGCCGACCTGGCTGAGGAATCGGCTGTCGGTCGAGTTGTCGCGGTTGTCGCCCATCATGAAGAAGTTGCCGGCCGGCACGGTATACACCGCGGTGTTGTCGACATAGCCGTTGTCGACGCAGTCGAGCGTCTCGTAGCTGACGCCGTTCGGCAGGGTCTCCTTCCAGCGCTTGACGCGCGCGGTCGAGTCGGGCTGCCCGCAGGGATCCTCGCCGATGAAATCGGAGAGCCGCTCGCGCTGCACCGGCTTGTCGTTGACGTAGAGCAGCCCTTCGCGCACCTGGATGCGGTCGCCAGGCAGGCCGATCACGCGCTTGATGTAGTCGGTGGTGTCGTCCTTGGGCAGACGAAACACGACGATGTCGCCGCGGCTCGGCTCCGAGCCGAACATGCGGCCCGAGAACAGCGGCGGCGACAGCGGAATCGAGTAGTGGCTATAGCCGTACGAATATTTCGATACGAACAGATAGTCGCCGACCAGCAGGGTCGCCTTCATCGATCCGGAGGGGATGTTGAACGGCTGGAACAGGAAGGTGCGGATCACCAGCGCAATCAGTAGCGCATGAACGACGACGCGAACGGTTTCACCGAGGCCGCTCTCAGTCTTGGTTCCGGAGGTCACGCTCATCGCTCTTTCAATGTCCCTTGGCGAATGGTCCGACGATTCGCCAGCCGTTGCCGAACACCCCTCCGCCCGCGAACACCATACCGTTCCGCGGCTTAAGGGAGTCTGTCCTGATTCTGGTGGTTAAGGCCAACTCCGGTTTGACCCAGAATCCGCCCGTGATGCAGCCGGTTCAATCCGGCGGGTTTTAGACGACTGCGCGGGGCCGCGCAATCAATCGCCGTATCAAAACTATATAACTCGCTGGAATCGATCGCATTTTTGTTTTTCCTGCGGGGCGGCCGCCCATCAGGATGTCTCGCGGCGCACCGCCGAAATTATGACGAAGGCTTGCGCCAGCGGCCAGTCGTCGGTGATCGACAGGTCGATGCGGGCCTCGTGGCCCTCAGGCGTCAGCGCCTTGAGCCGTTCGGCCGCGCCACCCGTAAGCTGCATGGTCGGCCTGCCCCCGGGCAGATTCACCACCCCCATGTCACGCCACCACACCCCGTGACGGATTCCGGTGCCGAGCGCCTTGGCGCAGGCCTCCTTGGCGGCGAATCGCTTGGCGTAGGTGGCGATCACCATCTTCTCGTTCTTGGCCCGCCGCTCGGCCTTGGCGCGCTCGGCCGCGGTGAAGATGCGGTTCAGGAAGCGCTCGCCATGGCGCCCGATGACCTCGCCGACCCGGCGGATGTCGATCAGGTCGGAGCCGATGCCGATGATCATGCTGATGTCCCCAGCCGCGCGCGGCCGCGATCCATCGCCGCGCGCATGGTCCGCACCGACTGGGGCAAACCCACGAACAGCGCCTCGCCCATCATGAAGTAGCCGATGTTGAGCTCGACGATCTCCGGCAGGGTCGCGATCCGCTCGGCGGTGGCATAGTCGAGCCCGTGTCCGGCATGGACCTCGAGCCCGACCGCATAGGCCAGCCGGGCGCCGGTCACGATCCGCTCCCACTCGGCAGCCGCCTTGTCATCATGGCCGTCGGTGATGGCATCGCACCAGCCGCCGGTGTGGATCTCGATCACGGGCGCGCGCAACCGGGCCGCCATCTCGATCTGCGCCGGGTCGGCGGCGATGAACAGCGAGACCCGGATGCCGGCATCGCTCAGCCGGGCGATCGCCGGTGCCAGCGCCTTGTGCTGGCCGACCACGTCGAGGCCGCCCTCCGTGGTCAACTCCTCGCGCCGCTCCGGCACCAGACAGCAGGCGTGCGGCCGCGTCGCGAGCGCGATCCGCACCATCTCCTCGGTGGCCGCCATCTCGAAATTCAGCGGCTTGGAGATCTCGGCCTTCAGCCGCGCCATGTCGTCGTCGCGGATGTGCCGGCGGTCCTCGCGCAGATGCGCCGTGATGCCGTCGGCCCCGGCCTCGATCGCGAGCAGCGCGGCGCGCACCGGATCGGGGCTACGGCCGCCGCGGGCATTTCGCAAGGTGGCGATGTGATCGACGTTGACGCCGAGGCGCAGCTTCGGAGGATGTGACTTAGACGGATCGGACATGGGCCGGCTCGCAGGACTTTCGAGTAGACTACGGCTTGTTTAGCGCATCCCGGAGCAGAACGCCGCTGCCATCCCCGCAGATTAGCCATTCACCCGGTCGACCCGCGCCACGATGGTCTTGGCGCGCAACTGGTTGATGATCGCCGAGAGATGCTTGAGGTCATAGACCTCGAGATCGATCGTGAGTTCGGTGAAATCAGGCGAGCGGCGGCTCATGCTGATGTTGTCGATGTTGCCGTCGTGCTCGGCGATCACGGTCGCGACCTGGGCGAGGCTGCCGGGCTCGTTGACGTTCTCGACGCGAATGCGCGCCGGGAAGCGCTGCGGGGAGGTCTCGTCGACATCCCAGCGCACGTCGAGCCAGCGCTCCGGCTCCTCCTCGAAATCCTTCAGCGCCGGCGACTGGATCGGATAGATCGTGATCCCCTCGCCCGGCGTCACGATGCCGACGATGCGGTCGCCCGGCACGGCGCCACCGTTCGGCGCGAACTTCACCGGCAGGCCGGAATTGAGCCCGCTGATCGGGATCGCAAACGGGCCGCGGTGGGGCTCGGCCGCAGGCGCAGCAGCCTTGGCTGCCGGCGCGGCGGCCGTCTTCTTGGCGCCGTAGCGCACGACGCGCTCTTCCTTGTAGTCCGGATACATCGCACGCGCGACGTCGGAGGCCTTGATCTCGCCACGTCCGACCGCCGCCATCACGTCGTCGATCGAGGCGCGGGCCAGGCGCGGCAACGCCCCTTTCAGCTTGTCGTCGGCATATTCGAGCTTGGTGCGCTCGAACAGACGCTCGACGATGCGGCGGCCGAGCCCGGCATATTGATCGCGCACGGCGGTGCGGGTGGCGCGCCGGATCGCCGCGCGGGCCTTGCCGGTGACGGCGAGCGTCTCCCAGGCCGAGGGCGGCGCCGACTGCGCGTCCGAGGTCAGGACCTCGACCTCGTCGCCGTTCTGCAGCTCCGACGACAGCGCGGCGAACTTGCCGTTGATCTTGCAGCCGACCGCGCTGTTGCCGACGTCGGTATGCACGGCATAGGCGAAGTCGATCACGTTTGCGTGGCGCGGCAGCGCGATCAGCTTTCCCTTCGGCGTGAAGCAGAACACCTGATCGTGAAACAGCTCCAGCTTGGTGTGCTCGAGGAACTCCTCCGGATTTGCGCTCTCCGAGAGGATGCCGATGGTGTGGCGCAGCCACGCGAATGCGTTCGATTCGCGTTTGAGCCGTTCGGTCGGCGAGCCGATGTCGTCCTTGTAGAAGGCATGGGCGGCGATGCCGAGCTCGGCGATCTGATCCATGTCCTCGGTGCGGATCTGCAGCTCGACGCGCTGCTTGCCCGGGCCGATCACGGTTGTGTGTATCGAGCGATAGTCGTTCTGCTTCGGCGTCGAGATGTAGTCCTTGAAACGGCCCGGCACGACCGGCCAGGTCGTATGCACGATACCGAGCGCACGATAGCAGGATTCGAGATCCGGCATGATCACGCGGAAGCCGAAGATGTCGGAGAGCTGCTCGAACCCGATCGATTTGCGCTCCATCTTGGTCCAGATCGAGAACGGCCGTTTGCGGCGGCCAAACACCCGGGCCGTCAGGCCATGGTCGCGAAACTTGCGCGCCAGCTGGCTCTCGATTTCGCCGATCAGATTGCGGTTGCGCTCCGCCAGCGCATCGAGCCGCTGCATCACCACGCTGTAGGCCTGCGGGTCGAGCGTCCGGAACGAGAGATCCTCGAGTTCCTCGCGCATCTCCTGCATGCCCATCCGGCCCGCCAGCGGCGCATAGATGTCGAGCGTTTCCTCGGCGATGCGCCGGCGCGACGTCTCGGGCACGAATTCGAGCGTACGCATGTTGTGCAAGCGATCCGCGAGCTTGACCAGCAGGACACGCACGTCGTCGGCGATGGCGAGCAGCAGCTTGCGCAGGTTCTCGGCCTGCTTGGCCTCGCGCGAGACCAATTCGAGCCGCTTCAGCTTGGTCAGTCCCTCGACCAGAGCGCCGATCTCGGGCCCGAAGAAGCGGTCGATCTCGGCGCGGGTCGCCTCGGTGTCCTCGATCGTGTCGTGCAGCAGCGCCGCGACGATGGTCGCGTCATCCAGCTTCAGGTCGGTCAAAATGGCCGCGACCTCGAGCGGATGCGTAAAATACGGGTCGCCGGACGCGCGGGTCTGCGACCCATGCGCCTTCATGGCGTACACATAGGCGCGGTTGAGGAGATCCTCGTTCGTATCCGGATTGTAGGAGCGGACCCGTTCCACCAGATCGTACTGCCGCATCATGCGGGAGCGCGGCTTCTGCGGCCGCG
The DNA here is from genome assembly GCF_032485055.1 of Bradyrhizobium sp. SZCCHNRI20481. Taxonomy (NCBI): domain Bacteria; kingdom Pseudomonadati; phylum Pseudomonadota; class Alphaproteobacteria; order Hyphomicrobiales; family Nitrobacteraceae; genus Bradyrhizobium; species Bradyrhizobium sp. SZCCHNRI20481. Next base: position 136,928 of record NZ_JAUEUE010000018.1, on the reverse strand, counting down.
GCCGCTCAGCCGGCGGCGGAGGCGCCAACGCGGCCGATTCGGCCGCCGCCTGCATCTGCTGAGGAATGTGGCCCGAAACCACCATGGAAAATGACTAAACCTTTATCTTCGTGACCAAATCTGCCGGACGGCAGGCGCTGGCCGCAGCCCTATGGTAATCACGGAATCACGTTCAAATGCAAAGGCCCGGACGCGGTCCGGGCCTTCACAATCTCACAAGTGAACTGGAGCGCGCGCTGACGGCGACGAGGCCGTCACTCGTCCTCTTCGGGCTGCTCTTCCGGCGGAGCGAGGCCCTCGAGGCCCTTCAGCAGTTCTTCCTCGGTCATGCGCTCGACGGCGACCTCGGTGTCGTCGGCATCGACGCTGGCACCGGCCGAGCCGATCAGCGGCACCGTGTCCGGCTCCGGCTCGTCGACCTCGACGAACTTCTGCAGCGAATGAACCAGTTCTTCCTTCAGATCCTCGGGAGAAATGGTCGAATCCGCAATTTCGCGGAGTGCGACGACGGGATTCTTGTCATTATCTCTATCGATTGTAAGTTGTGATCCCGACGAGATCATGCGCGCGCGATGCGCGGCCAGAAGGACCAGGTCGAACCGGTTGTCGACTTTATCGATACAATCTTCCACAGTGACGCGCGCCATTGTCGCTCCGGTCCTTTGTGTGCTTAATATGCTGATTATGCTGGGCTAGTTATAGAGGCTGGCCGGTTTTCGCAAGGCTAAACTGGCGTCAGGTTTCGGTAAGGGGCAAGGTGTACCGAATTCGGCAACCTTGACTGGCGCTCCGTCCAGACCCGCGGAATTCGGGCGTTGGACAAGAAAACGCTTCATTACGTCGTCACAAGTGCGCCTTTGTTGCCCCGATCACTCCCGTTTGCGGTAACCTCACACCAGATGGACCGCCGACGCCTTGGCAGTATCTTGAAATGGAATGCGCGACCGACTGGAGTCGCGCCAAAAATAGAATCTAACTGAACGCGAGACACTGAATGTCATCTTCGACCAACAAGATTGCGCTCTTCATTGACGGCGCCAACCTATACGCCACGGCCAAGACGCTCGGCTTCGACATCGACTACAAGCGCCTGCTCAAGGAATTTCAGAGCCGCGGCACGCTGCTCCGCGCGTTCTATTACACCGCGATCATCGAGGATCAGGAGTATTCGTCGATTCGACCCTTGATCGACTGGCTCGACTACAACGGCTATACGGTCGTCACCAAGGCGACCAAGGAATTCATCGACGCCAGCGGCCGCCGCAAGGTCAAGGGCAACATGGACATCGAGCTCGCCGTGGATGCGATGGAACTCGCCGAGCATATCGACCAGATGGTGCTGTTCTCGGGCGACGGCGACTTCCGCTCGCTGGTCGAAGCGATGCAGCGTCGCGGCGTTCGCGTCACCGTGATCTCGACCATCTCCAGCCAGCCGCCGATGATCGCCGATGAGCTGCGCCGCCAGGCCGACGTCTTCACCGACCTCATGGAGTTGCAGTCCAAGCTCGGCCGCGACCCGTCGGAGCGCCCCGCCCCGCGCGAGCCGCGCCACCATTCCCCGCAATTCCTCCAGCGCAGCACGACCGCACCGGCCGCACGCACCACCACGACCACCCCCACCACCGATGACGATTTCGACGACTAGGCGGCGGACGGACGCCACATCTGCGCCATCCACCCCGTCCTCGACCAATCCCGATCGAGACTGTCCGCTGTGCCCTCGCCTCGTGGAGTTCCGCGAGGCGCAGCGCGCGCGTGAGCCGTCGTGGTTCAACGCGCCGGTGCCGTCGTTCGGTGATCCCGATGCGCGGCTCCTGATCGTCGGGCTCGCGCCGGGGCTGCAAGGCGCCAATCGGACGGGGCGTCCCTTCACGGGCGACTACGCCGGCGAGCTGCTCTATGGGACGCTGCTGCATTACGGATTTGCGAAAGGCCGGTTCGAAGCTCGCCCCGACGACGGGCTGACGCTGGTGGACTGTCGAATCAGCAACGCGGTGCGCTGCGTGCCGCCGCAGAACAAGCCGCTGCCGGCCGAGATCAACCAGTGCCGGAGCTTCCTCGGCGCCACCATCGCCACGATGCCGCGGCTGCGCAGCATCGTCGCGCTCGGCCGCATCTCCCACGACACGCTGCTGAAGCTGCTGGGCTTGCGCGCGGTCGCGGCGCCGTTCGCCCATGGCGCCGTGCACCAGGCCGGCAGGATCAGGCTGTACGACAGCTATCACTGCTCACGCTACAACACGAATACCGGCGTGCTCACGACCGAGATGTTCCACGCCGTGTTCGCGCGCGTAAAGGCGGAGCTGGATTAGTTCGGCACGCCCCACCCTCACGCGCCAGATGCGCGGTTGTCCTTCAGCCACACCAGCACGTCGCCCGCGTTCCTGTCCGGCGGAAACACCGGATAGAACACGTGGGTGATGCGCGCGGCGTCCACGATCATGGCAAGCCGCTTGATCATGGTCAGCCCGGCGATCTCCATCGTCGGCAACCGCAGTGCATTGGTCAGCTCGAGCTTCTCGTCCGACAGCACCGGAAACGGCAGGTGCAGGCGCGAGGCCATCTCGGTCTGATAGGCATTGCTCTGCGTCGACAGACCGAACACATGCACGGCGCCCGCTGATTTCAACTCGCCGAACAGGTCGCGGAAGCTGCAGGTCTGCGGCGTGCAGCCGCGCGCGCCCGGGATCATGTCCCAGTCCTCGACCAGTGACACCTTGCCGGGTTCGCCGGTCCGTGGATAGGCGAACACCACGGTCCGTCCCGGCAGATCCGACAGCGTGACCAGCGTGTCGTCGGTGGCACGCAGTCCGATCGCGGGAATGGTCATCCCGACCAGATGATCGGCTGCGCCGTCGTCGATCGGAGCCGGAATCCGGCTCCAGTCGACGTCCAAGAGGTTCTTCTGATTCATCGGATGCTTTCCCAAGGCTCAGGCGTGCCGCCGAGGAGCGCACGGCAAAGGTCTCGTTAGCCGCGCGCCCGCAGCAGGCGCCCCTTCTCGCGGCCCCAGTCGCGCTTCTTCTCGCTCTCGCGCTTGTCGTGCAGCTTCTTGCCCTTGGCCACGGCAAGCAGCAGCTTGGCGCGGCCACGCTCGTTGAAATAGAGCTTCAGCGGGATCAGCGTCATGCCTTCGCGCTCGACCGCACCCATCAGCTTGTTGATCTGCTTGCGATGCAGCAGCAGCTTGCGCGGCCGCTTCGGCTCGTGATTGAAGCGGTTGGCCTGCAGATATTCGGGAATGTTGGCGTTGATCAGCCAGATCTCGCCGTTACGCGAATCCGCATAGGATTCCGCGATCGTCGACTTGCCGCCGCGGACCGACTTCACCTCGGTGCCGGTCAGCGCGATGCCGGCCTCGATGGTGTCCTCGATCGCGTAGTTGAACCGCGCCTTGCGATTCTCGGCGGCGACCGTGATCTTGGGTTCGTTCTTTTCAGCCATCAGGACTTTTTCAGGAGATCACGGATCTCGGTCAACAGCTCGACCTCGGCCGAGGGCTTCGCCGGCGCCGCGGGGGCTGCCGCTTCGTTCCGCTTCAACCTGTTTATCACACGGATGATCATGAACAGCACGAAAGCGATGATGAAGAAGTTCAGGGTCAGGGTCAGGAACTGTCCATAGGCCAGCACGGCACCCTGCTTCTTCGCGTCCGCAAGGTTGCCCGCATTGACCGTCTTGGACAGCGGGATGAAGTAGTTCGAAAAATCGAGGCCGCCGGTGATGGCGCCGATGATCGGCATGATGACATCGGCGACGAGCGAGGTGACGATGGCGCCGAAGGCCGCGCCGATGATGACGCCGACGGCGAGGTCGACGACGTTGCCCTTCATCGCGAATTCACGAAATTCCTTCAACATGCTCGCGTCCCCCTCAGACTTGCGAGAAATCCTCGCGACCTTCGCCGATCCCGAGCTCCCTCGGAACCTAGTTGATCAGTCCGGCATGAACCATCGCCTCGCGCACCGCGACCCGGGTCGGCTCCGACACCGGCACCATCGGCAACCGCAGCTTCTCCTCGATCTTGCCGAGCAGCGACAGCGCGTATTTCACCGGCGCCGGGTTGGACTCGATGAACAAATTGGTGTGCAGCGGCATCAGCTTGTCGTGGATCTTCAGCGCCGTTGCGACATCGCCCTTCTGCCAGGCCTGGTGGAATTCCGAGCACAGCCGCGGCGCGACGTTCGACGTGACGGAGATGCAGCCATGGCCGCCATGCGCCATGTAGCCGATGATCGTCGCATCCTCGCCCGAGAGCTGGTTGAACTCCTCGCCCATCGCGGCGCGCTGCTGCGACACCCGCACCATGCTCGCGGTAGCATCCTTCACGCCGGCGATGTTCTTCAGCTCGAACAGGCGCTTCATGGTGTCGACGGACATGTCGATCACCGAGCGCGGAGGAATATTGTAGATGATGATCGGAATGCCGATCGCATCGTTGATCGCCTTGAAGTGCTGATACAGGCCTTCCTGCGTCGGCTTGTTGTAATAGGGCGTCACCACCAGCACTGCGTCAGCCCCCGCCTTCTCGGCGTGCTGGGCGAGCTCGACCGCCTCCTTGGTCGAATTGGAGCCGGCGCCGGCGACGACGGGCACGCGTCCCCGGGCCTCGGCGATGCACCACTCGACCACCTGCTTATGCTCGTCATGGCTGAGCGTCGGGCTCTCGCCGGTCGTGCCTACCGGCACGAGGCCGTTGGTGCCCTCGTCGATCTGCCAGTTCACCAGGCTGCGAAAAGCGGCCTCGTCCACGGAGCCGTTCTTGAAAGGAGTGACCAAGGCGGTGAAAGAACCCCGGAAATTCGTCTTGGCTGCCATGAAACTCCCTCCCAAACGCCGTTTGGCCCCTGTACGAGCCACTTCATACCGGGTCTGCCGACGAGGCGGAAGGCCCGCCCGCGGTTGGGCTGCCTTCTCAACAGGCACACGGATCGCTCGAATCGCATTGCCGAGGCCCGCGATCACCCTTCGCTGAAGCCCCACGGCCCGCACGCCGCCCTTCGGTCGTGATTTCGCCGCGGTGTTGGCGCAGGTTGCAGTCCTTCCCGGTATATTTAGGATTTGTTCACCTTTTCGATAGACCCATGTTGGTCAGGGGATCGAAGTCATCCGCCGCAAAAGGAACGCCGTGCCCTTTTCTGCCCGCGCCACTGCATTGCGATCGACCGCCCTGTCGGTGTCACTCTCGGTGTCCTTGGCCGCCGGCCTGACACTCGGATGGGCTCTCGCCGGACATAGCGCTCTCGCCAAGGACCAGGCTGCTGGGTCCAAGGTTTCGGGATCCAAGGCTCCCGCGGCCAAGGTTCCGGTGCCGAAGGCGCGTCCGATCGCGCGCAGCGCGGTTCCGAAGACGAACACCCACGAGGCCGCCGGGACCAAGAGCGAGGTCGACGCGCGGGCCGAAGCGAAGGCCGAGGTCAAGAGCAGCCCCAAAGGCGCCGGCGAGACGCCGCGCGCGGCCCCGAGGGACATCACCCCCGGCGCGGCGGCTGCGAGCCTGCCGGCCCGCCAGCATGCCGCCCTGCCCGTCTCCCGCAAGCATGTGGTGCCGGCTGCGATCGCCGCGACGTCCTCGACCTCGCAATCCGACAAGGAGGCGCTCGAAAACGTGATCGAGCTCGTCCGCAAGCGCAAGCCCAGCGATGCCACCGAGGTCGTGCAGGCGATCTCGGATCCCGTGGCGCGCAAGCTCGCGGAGTGGGTGATCCTGCGCAGCGACAACAACAATGCCAGCGTGGAGCGCTACCGCGCGTTCATCGCCGCCAACCCGTCCTGGCCGTCGCAGACCTTCCTGCGGCGCCGGCTCGAGGCCGCGTTGTGGGACGACAAGCGCGACGATGCCGTGGTGTGGTCCTGGTTCGAGAACGAATCGCCGCTGTCGGCCAAGGGCAAGTTCGCGCTGGCCCGGGTGATGCTCAATCGCGGCGACCGCGCCAATGCCGAGCGCCTGGTGCGCGATGCCTGGCGCAACGACGCGATGTCCGAGGAGACCGAGAACAACATCCTGGACCAGTACGGTGCCCTGCTGTCCGGCGGCGATCACAAGGCGCGGATGGACACGCTGCTGTATGGCAGCGAGCACGAGGCCGCCATGCGCGCTGCCCGGCGGCTTGGCTCGGGCCACGTGGCGCTGGCAAAAGCGCGAATCGCGACCTACCGCAAAGCCTCCAATAGCCAGAGCCTGCTCGAAGCCGTGCCGCGCGAACTCCACGGCGATGCAGGCTATATCTTCAGCCGCATCCAACTGCTGCGGCGCGACGAAAAATTCGCCGAGGCGGCGCAGCTGATGCTGAACGCGCCCAAGGATCCCGGCCGCCTGCACAATCTGGACGAATGGTGGATCGAGCGCCGACTGCTGGCGCGAAAGATGATCGACACCGGCGAATATCGCAGCGCCTATCTGATCGCGCGGGATGCGGCGCTGCCGAACCGCGACATCTACAAGACCGAGCAGGAATTCACTGCCGGCTGGATCGCACTGCGTTTCCTCAACGATCCGGCCACCGCGGCCCAGCACTTTGCGCGCATCGGCGTCGGCAGCGTCAATCCGACCACCCTGGCGCGGGCCGGCTATTGGCAGGGCCGCGCGGCAGAAGCGATGGGGCGCATGCAGGAGGCGCGCGCGGCCTATACGTCGGCCGCCGAGCAGTCCACGAGCTATTACGGACAGCTGGCGCGCGCGAAGCTCGGCCTGCCGCAGCTCGGCCTCAATGCGGCGCCGAGCGGCCGTGGACGCGGCGTCGAGCGGCTCGAGGTGGTGCGCGCGGTGCAACTGCTCTACGAGCTCGACGAGGGCGAGGTCGCGATCCCGATCTTCGCTGACATGGGCGACAATGGCGACCCCGACGCGCTGGTCGGACTCGCGGAAATCGCCGCGCGAAACAGCGATGCGCGAGCGATGCTGCTGGTCGGCAAGGCCGCACTCAATCGCGGGCTGCCGTTCGACCATTACGCCTATCCGGTCACGGGCATTCCTGCGTTCCGCTCGCTGGGACCGGAGGTCGAGCCGAGCGTGGTCTTCTCGATCGCGCGCCAGGAGAGCGCCTTCAACCAGGCCGTGGTCTCGCCGGCACAGGCCTATGGGCTGATGCAGGTCACGCCGGATGCGGGTCGCTACGTCTGCAAGCGCGCGGGCGTCAGCTTCGATCTGAACCGGATGAAGACCGACCCGGTCTACAACGCGCAGCTCGGCGCCGCCGAGCTCGGCGGCCTGCTCGAGGACTATCGCGGCTCGTACATCATGACCTTCGCGGCCTACAATGCCGGCCGCGGCAGCGTCAGAAAATGGGTCGAGCGCTATGGCGATCCGCGCGATCCCAAGGTCGATGCCGTCGACTGGGTCGAACTGATCCCCTTCTCGGAGACCCGCAACTACGTGCAGCGGGTGATGGAGAACCTGCAGGTCTATCGCGCCCGCTTCGGCGGCGGCTCGCGGCTGCAGATCGAGGCCGATCTGCGCCGCGGCGCTGTGGTGGAGTAGCGAGTAGCGAAGCCTGGGCTCCGCTACGTCGTCAACCGCTATTCTCTACTCCCTATTCGCCATTCGCCCGCACTTACCAGTTGCGCTGGGCACGCACCAGCAGCGAGACCGAGTCCTGGTCCTTCAACTGGTAGGTCGTGGCCGGCTTGGCAACGGCCGCGACCGCCGGTGCGTTCACCACGCCGGTGAACTTCTGGTCCAGCCTGGTCCAAGCGACGTCAGCAGAGAAGGTCAGATTCTTGACCGGCGTCCAGCGCGTGATCACACCCACCGTCGAGATGTTGAAGTCGGGGTTGCAATTCGCAGGCGTGATGCCGAGAGCGACCATGCCTGCACCGTTGCAGATCAGTCCCTTCGCGGTGTTGTTGTATCTGACGCCGCTCCAGGAGCCGTAGACCGCCGTATTCCAGAACGGATCCCAGTTGTGGGTGAAGGCCCCGCGGAAGCCGTAGGTGGTGGTCAACTGCTGCTGCGTATTCGCCCCGAACACCGAATCCGACACGCCCGCGAAGCCCAGGCTCTGGAAAGCGCCGGCCATGTTGCTGCCGCCATACATCGCGTAGTTGATCGGCGCGAGGCTCTGGAAGTTGTAGCGGCTGGCGCCGTTGGTGTAGACGCCCTGCAGATTGATGGTGTCGCCGGCGCCGGTCGGGATGTTCTTGATCGACAGGGCGAGCTGACCCGCATAGCCCCATTTGTCGGCCGGGTGGCCGGTCGTCTCGTTGGCACCGAAGAAGGCGGCGTGATTGTCATGCGCCGCGAACGACGCCTGGAACAGACCCCAGGCCTGATCGACGCGCACCATGCCGACGATGTCGGGCGCGACGTTGCCGCCGAAATTCGACGTGCCATAGCTGCCGGTGAGCACGCCGGCGGCCGTCTGTCCCGCCGTATTCCAGATCTGCGACTGCGAATACTGCGTCGCATCCTGGGCCGAGATCGCGGCCGTGATGCCCGAGCCGAAGTCCGCGGTGTAGGTGAACTGGTTGACGCCGGTGATGGTGCCGCCGCCGCCGGTCAAACCGTCGAAATTGTTGCCGGGATAGTTGGCCCAGGGCGCGTCGAACTGCGACACGGCCTTACCCATGGTGAAGCCGGCAAACTGGATGAAGGCGTAGAAGACACCGAGCCCGCCTTGCGCGATGTTGCCGTCGGCCTGCGCTCCAGGCGCGCCCGCCGTCGAATAGGCAGTCGCGCCCGTGGGGGAGCCGGTCCCCGCGTAGCTGCCCCCGGTCCACTGGAAGACACCATCGAAGAAGGTGCGCACGACGCCATATTCGGTCGCGGTGCGGGTGTCGATGTTGAGGTCGGCACGCGAACGCGTCGTGTAGTAGTTGCTGAGACGATTTCGCCCGCCGGCGACGCCGTTCACGGCATTCTGGAAGATCGTATTCGTACCGAAGCCTGCTTCGGCACGCAGAAAGCCGCCCAGCTTGATGCAGGTGTCGGTGCCCGGAATGTAGAAGAATCCCGCTCCGTACATGGAGCAGACCCTCACATACTCGACCGCTTTGGCCTTGATCGGAAGGTCGGCGGCCTGAGCCCCACCCATGGCGAGCAACGCCGCCCCTGAGCCCAGAACAAGGCTCCTCACAGTCTTCATACTAACCTCCAAATTGCTCAGTTCAGACCGGCCCGGCTCGACATCGAACGACCGCCCCCACGGTCAGCCCGTCTCCAGCTGCACCACAGTGCTCGCGCATAGCGTTGCAGTCGGAACGATCGAGAGGCGGACTTGGTGCTTTATCGGACCATTCTCGTGACCGGCCGGATCACGCATGTGGCGCGGCCGCGGCACGGCACACGGCTGCCAAATCTCCAAGAGTAATGTGTCGGGGAAGACTTTCGCCGCCGAATGCATGTCGCGGTCGTGGCGGGAATGCAGCAGGACGGGCGCCGAGAAGGGCGGCGAGCGCGAGTCTCCCACTTCTCCGGCCTGACCATCGCGGCACCCGCCCTCGTCTGCCCGAGGTCACGCAGGCCAAGCTTGGCTCAAACGTGCGGTCGAACCGAACGAACCCGGCGACCGCCTCTCACGGATGTTTGAGCCGGATGGCCACGAGTCGGTCGCGAAATTCCATCCAGATCGCATTGCGTCGCGTGGCCGCGCGGTGTGGTTCTCGGGCGGGTCTGCAGTATGTTTGTCAGCGACAGAGCGGAGCGGCGAGGAATGCGGGTCTCGGCGCTGGAGCACGCGCTGGCCAGGCAAAGAAAAACCCCCGGCAGTTGCCTGCCGGGGGCTGGTCAAACCGTCATGAAACGGTCTGGATCACCAGTTGCGCTGAGCGCGGAGCAGCAGCACAGCCGACTGCTGATCCTTGATCTCGTACACTGCGGCCGGCTTCGCGACGGCAGCAACCGCCGGCGAGGTCACCGAACCAGAGTGCTTCTGGTCGAGCCAGGAGTAGGCGAAGTCGGCCGAGAAGGTCAGGTTCTTGACCGGGGTCCAGCGCGTGATCAGGCCGATGGTGGCCAGATCGAAGTCCGGATTACAGGTCGAACCCGCGTTGAAGGCCGCGACAACGCCGGGGCTGGTGCAGATCAGGCCCTTGGCAGTGCCGTTGTAGCGGACGGCAGCCCAAGACCCGTAGATCGCAGTGTTCCAGGCCGGGTTCCAGTTGTGCGTATAAGCACCACGGATACCGTAGGTCGTGGTCAGCTGCTGCTCACCGCCGGTCGTGAAGACCGAGTCGCCCACGCCCGCAAAGCCGATGCTCTGATAGGCGCCAGCCAGACCCGTGCTGCCGTACATCGAGTAGTTGTTCGGCATCAGGCTCTGGATGTTGTAGCGGCTCGCACCATTGGTGTAGACGCCCTGCACGTTGATCGTGTCACCAGGTCCGGTCGGGATGTTCTTGATCGACAGGGCCAGCTGAGCCGCCCAACCCCACTTGTCGGCCGGGTGGCCGGAGGTCTCGGACGCGCCGTAGTAAGCGACATGGTTGTCATGCGCCGCGAACGACGCCTGGAACAGACCCCAGGCCTGGTCGACGCGGACCATACCGACGAAGTCCGGAGCAACGTTGCCGCCGTAGGCGCTGGTGCCGTAAGCACCACCGATCACGCCAGCCGCCGTCGAACCAGCCACGTTCCAGAGGTTGTTCTGGTAGTAGGCAGTCGCATCCTGGGCCGAAACCGTGGCCGTGATGCCGGAGCCGAAGTCAGCGGTGTAGCTCAGCTGATTGACGCCGGTAACCGTGCCGCCGCCGCCGGCGAGACCGTCGAAGTTGTTGCCCGGATAGTTGGTCCAGGGCGTGTCGAACTGCGACACGGCCTTACCCATCGTGAAGCCGGCGAACTGGATGAAGGCATAGTACACGCCGAGCGAGCCCTGCGCGATGTTGCCGTCGGCCTGAGCGCCAGGCGCACCCGCCGTCGAGTAGGCGGTCGCACCGGTGGCCGAACCCGTGCCGGCATAGCCGCCCGAGGTCCAGCTGAAGGTCAGGTCGGCGAAGGTGCGGACCACGCCGTATTCGGTCGCCGTGCGGGTGTCGATGTTCAGATCTTCACGAGCACGAGAGGTGTAGTAGTTGCTGAGGCGGTTGTGTGCGCCGCCCTGGCCGTTGAACGTTCCGTTGAAGATGCTGTTGCTGCCGGCGACCACTTCGGCGCGCAGATAGCCACCCAGCTTGATACAGGTGTCGGTGCCGGGGATGTAGTAGAAGCCCGCACCATACAGGGAGCAAACCTTCACATACTCGACCGCTTTGGCCTTGATCGGAAGGTCGGCCGCCTGAGCCGCGGACATGGCGAGCAGAGCTGCCGCCGAGCCGAGGACAAGGCTCTTAACCGTCTTCATTTAAACCTCCAAGTTGCTCTTTTGAGAAAGAACCGGACCAAGATCCCCCAGGACGATCCGCTTCCTCCGCTCCCGAAAAACCGCTTCAGCCGCTTCGCGCCATCGGACACACCCGCATCACGCGAGGGACTTAAGCGAACCACCTGTCACGGGACGATCGAGTAACCCCCCACCGTCGCCAGGAACTATGCCTTCGCTCATTCGGTAAGCAAAATAGTTTATGCAGTCAGGTAATTGAATGAAGCCGAAATGTGTCTTGGGGGCAACACAATGGCAGCTTGTTGTGCAGCGCACGGGGGACGACGGATGTCCTCCTAGATAAGTGATTTTGTTGCGGATTTTTTTTCTTTAGGGTCAAGCTTCGTACCGGAACTCCTGAGCAATGGCGCCCTTGAAGAACATGTCTGCCGCACCTGTGGAAGCGGACGCGCAACCGAAGACTGCCGAACATCTGCCGAAGAATCGCGACGGCATTCTTCGCTTCGCCAGGGAGATCTCCACGATCAACGTCCATCTGGAGGAGCTGAGGTACTTCTGGGCCAAGAGAATCGGCATCAGTGGCCCGCAATGGATGATCCTGATGGCGATCTCCGAACTGGATCAAGGCGAGGGAGTCGCCGTGAATGCGGCGGCCAAGCGGCTGCACGTCGACCCCTCCTTCGTCACGACGCAGTCGAAGCTGCTCGAGAAGAAGGGCTTCATGGAACGCAAGCCCGCCCCCAACGATGCGCGCGTGGTCCGGATGTCGCTCACCGCCAAGACATCGGAGCAGTTCGCCGAGCTGGAAGCTCAGCAAGCGCAGATCTTCGGCTTCATCTTCGAGGAATTCGACGCTCGTGAGCTCGCGACCTTCACGGACAAGTTGGCTGGCCTCAAGGACCGTTTCGAAAAGGCCAGCGCGCGACTCACGATGGGGCTCTGAGGCCCCCGAGGCGGTCACGGCCCGACCGCCTCTTACAGGCAGCGAGCGCAGACATAGGGTCGCGTCAGCCTGGAGGCCGCGGAGACCCCGCCAGACGCTTGGCGATCCAGTCGAAGACGAAGGCATCGGCTTCGAGCCAATCGGCGCCCGCGCTGGAGACGATCTTCAGGGTGATGTCCGGGTGCTCGCGCTTGATCTGCGCGATCAGCCGGGTTGCGATGTCGGCTCGAAGCCAGCCACCCTCCGGCACCGTCACCAGCAGCGGACACATGATCTGCCGCGCCGCCAGCCCATCGGTCGCGATCGACAGCCTGCCCCGCTCGCCCGCACCGGGTCGGCGCGACAGGAAGACGCGCTCGTGAATGTCCCACAAGCCGGCGTCGCAGACCGCCGCAGCATAACGCGGATCGAGTGCGATGCCGCGCGCGACGAAGGACGAGCTCCAGTCGTCGGCCAGGATCGCGATCCGGCCTTCGTCCACGTCATCACGGGACGTCACGTAGTCCGTCACGCTCGCGATGGCTGATTCGAGATCGCGACGGCCGACGATCTCCTCGAAACGGCAGTCCGGTCCGCTGCCCAGCAGATCGACCACCAGCAACGCCAAGCCGCGCTGCTCCGCATGGGCTGCAAGCTTGAACAGGGAGGTTTCCTTGCGACGGCCGGGCTCACCGATGCAGATGACGGTGGGCGCCCTGCCTGCCCCGCAGCGCGCCGGCAGGAAATAGGCTTCGAGCGAATAGTCCGCGCGCCAGGGAATCGTGACGACCTCTCCTGGCGGATCGGCGCAGCGCAGGAATTCGCGCGCACATTCGCGCATGCGGGACAGCACGACGGCCTGGCGGGAGCGTGAGCTGCTGAACGGACAGGCCGCAGCCTCATAACAATCGACCGCGCGCGACCATTTGCGCAACGCCAGCTCGGGACGGCCGCTGCTCACAGCGTCGGCGGCGGCAGCCTTCATCGCATCCGCGCATTGCATCCACTCGCGATACCAGGACTCGTCGTCGCTGGCGTCGATCCGCTGCGCAACCGCCAGACATTCCGCAAGCTCGGCCCGGCCCTCCGGCCGCGCCTCCAGCAACCGCGTGATGGCGCCCGCCAGATCGTCTTGCTCGGACCACGGACGCAGCACTCCCACAGAGCCTTCCGAACTCATCTTGGACTGATTCCTCGCTGGCGTGACGGTGTGGCCCCGTCATCTGGCGGTCATCGTGACCACCCGGGATTTCCCGGTCAAGCCGATGCGCAAGGAATTTTGCTCCGACCTTTGGTCTACGATGGATGCTTTGCGCTGACGCGCAGCGGTTGCACCGGTACGTTGCAACCGAAAGCCAACCTCAGGAACCGGGCGACGAGGAGATCCTGAAATGAAGAAACCTCCGGCGGGGCATCGCCAGAGGTTTCGTGGAGTCTAACATCATATGATCGTCGAACTTGGATCGGCAGTGTCCTCTTGAGGAGGGATCGCTATCAGCGCGTGACAAAATTAGCTTATCAACTCATCTGTTTTCAACACCAATTTAAAAAAATACCGACAGACTGTCAAGTCACTGAAAAGAAAGTGATTTTCGATCAACGAGGCGTTCGGAATCCTCCTCATTACCTCAGCCGTCGATTTTGATTTGTCTCAGTTGCCGATCTTGCATCGATCTTCGAGCAAGCCTGACTCGGGTGCTGGGCCGGAATGCGCTGTCACAAACAGCAAAAACCCCCGGCAGTTTCCTGCCGGGGGCTCTTGAACCCGATCAGACGATCAGGATCAGAAGTTGCGCTGAGCGCGGAGCAGCAAGGACACCGAGTTCTGGTCCTTGAGCTGGTAGGTCGCCGCCGGCTTGGAAACCGTGGCCGAACCCGGGTACGCGATGTTGCCCGAGTACTTCTGGTCCAGGTTGGTCCAGGCCACGTCGGCCGAGAAGGTCAGGTTCTTGACCGGGGTCCAACGGGTGATCAAGCCGAGCGAGGAGATGTTGAAGTCGGGGTTGCAGGTGAAGCCTGCGCCCGCGATCGCACCCATCGCCGCGCTGCCGCAGATCAGGCCCTTGGCAGTGTTGTTGTAGCTCACGGCAGCCCACGAACCGTAGATCGCCGAGTTCCAGGTCGGGCTCCAGTTGTGGGTGTAAGCACCACGGAAGCCGTAGGTCGTGGTCAGCTGCTGCTCACCGCCGGTCACGAAGACCGAGTCGCTGACGCCAGCGAAGCCGAGCGTGCCGTAGACACCAGCCGTGCTGCTGCCGCCGTACATCGCGTAGGTGGTCGGCACCAGGCTCTGAGCGTTGTAACGGCTCGCACCGTTGGTGTAGACGCCCTGGATGTTGATGGTGTCGCCGGGGCCGGTCGGGATGTTCTTGATCGACAAGGCCAGCTGAGCCGCCCAGCCCCACTTGTCAGCCGGGTGACCGGTGAGCTCGGTGGCGCCGTAGTAGCCGGTGTGGTTGTCATGCGCCGCGAACGACGCCTGGAACAGACCCCAGGCCTGGTCGACGCGGACCATGCCGACGATGTCCGGAGCAACGTTGCCGCCGAACGAGTTGGTGCCGTAGGAGCCGCCAACGATGCTGGCTGCAGTGATGCCCGACACGTTCCACAGGTTCGTCGTGTAGTACTGGGTCGCGTCCTGCGCCGAGATCGCAGCCGTGATGCCCGAGCCGAAGTCGGCGGTGTAGGTGAACTGGTTGACACCGGTCACGGTGCCGCCGCCGCCCCACAGGCCGTCGAAGTTGTTGCCCGGGTAGTTGGTCCAGGGCGCGTCGAACTGCGACACGGCCTTACCCATCGTGAAGCCAGCGAACTGGATGAAGGCGTAGTACACGCCCAGGCCACCCTGCGCGATGTTGCCGTCGGCCTGTGCGCCAGGAGCGCCAGCCGTCGAGTAGGCGGTTGCGCCGGTCGCCGAACCCGAGCCGGCGTAGGTGCCGCTGGTCCAGGTGAACGTCAGATCGGCATAGGTACGAACCACGCCGTACTCGGTCGCGGTGCGCGTGTCGATGTTGAGGTCCTGACGAGCACGGCTGTAGTAGTAGTTGCTGTGGCGGTTCATGCCGCCGGCAACGCCGTTGACGGCGTTGTTGTACTGGCCGTTGCTGGCGAACGACGTTTCAGCACGCAGGTAGCCGCCCAGCTTGATGCAGGTGTCGGTGCCGGGGATGTAGTAGAAGCCGGCGCCGTAAAGCGAGCAGACCTTCACATATTCGACCGCCTTGGCCTTGATCGGAAGGTCAGCTGCCTGAGCCCCGGACATGGCGACGAGAGCGGCCGCCGAGCCCAGGACAAGGCTCTTGATCGTGTTCATAATGTTAAACCTCCAAGTTGCTCAGTCAGGGAAGGTTCCGCCTCCGCTGGGTGAGAGACACCCTTGGGGTTGGTACCGTTATCCCTCTTCGACCCGTCGCTCAGCCGCTTCGCGCTATGGGACACACCCGCATGAACGCGAGGGACTTGAGCGAACGACCTAAACGGGACGACGTCGGGATGCCCCCCTTCGTCGTGTGAGCAGAATTACCGAAGGCCTTTGCACACGCAACAAAGGAACCATCATTGCGGCGCCCAGGCGGCGCCTTTTCGGACTGGTGTTGCACAAAAGGCACGCGACCGTGGTTCTGCGGGAACACCTAACTTGCTGTTTATGTTATCGTTTTGTCACAACGCAATTTTGGGTGTTCAGGGCCGCGAGCACTCGCCCGCCAGGAACCCGCCCCAAGTCAGGCACGGGGCCACGAATCCAGCCAAGGCGCTGAACGAGAATCGGACCGGAGGACAATGCCCTCTGCGCCCCCTGCCACCGGCCCGTCGTTCCAGGCGACCCTCTATATTGGTGACGCTCTATATCAGGGACCATCGAGAGGGCCTGCGCCGCCCGTCGACTTCCATGCCGTGCCGCGTCCGATCAAACGGCAGGCTCAGCTCGGATCGATCGCCAACGGTGGAGATCACCGTCCGGGGCCGATCCGGCGAAGACGCAGCCCTGTGAGGATTTCGAAACCGCATGCAATCTGCCGCTTGCGGCTCAGCGCGGCGTCGGGCATACCGACCCTCGCTGGAGACGTGGCCGAGTGGCTGAAGGCGGCGGTTTGCTAAACCGTTATAGGGCCCTAAAGCCCTATCGAGGGTTCGAATCCCTCCGTCTCCGCCAGCCGCCCGTCGGCGCGGCCAGCAGCCCCCTCCCCCTGATCATCCGCACCAAGGCCGAGCCGTTCACGCACCTGCCGGATCGCAACGGACCGTGGCCGCCGTGATCACGGTTGCCGCGCGATCACGCGCGGGTTCAATCGAACAGACCACGGCTGAGGTTGATCACGAAGGCGGCGGGCACGCCGATGACGGTGCCGACGAAGCCATAGCCCATCGCAGCCCACCATGACGCCGCGCCTCCTGCTCCCATCACGGCACCGTAGATGGCGCCGAGGCCCGCACAGAGCACGGTCACCACGACGAGGCGGCGGTCGTTGCGGGCCTCCACCCGCAGACGCTTCAACTCGCGCCGGCTCTGCACCGCAGGCCCGGCCGGCTCGGTCGATCCGCAATGCGGGCACGCCACTGCGCTGAAGGAGACGCCGCTGCCGCAGTCATGGCAGTCGATCAGCTCTTGCCGCCGCGCCTGTCGCCGTGCCTGGCCCATGCCATCAATCCCACCTGCCTGCGTCACATCGGACGACAGATAGGAGATTCATAGGCGCGCGACGAGGCCCGCTTCCCACGAGAATGAACGATCGAGCGCGGGTCACCCCAGCGCTCCCGGTTGGCGGCCGGCGAACTGGCTCGTGCGGCATGGCTCGCACCGAAAGCGAGATCCGCCAAGTCGCGGCCTAGCTCGCTCAGTGCGCAGTCATCCAGGCGCGCGCCTCGCGCTGCGCGGTCGCGATCTCGGCATCCGACATCTGCTCGGCGACCTCGCGGCGCATTGCCACGGCGTCGACGCGCCCCCTGAGGGCGGCGAGATTGAACCATTTGTGCGCGGCGATCAGATCGACCGCACCGTCGCGACCACTCGCATAGAGCATGCCGAGCTCGAACAGGACATCGCCGCTGGCGCCCTGCTCCGCGGTGGTCACATCATCAAAATTGAGTTGTCCCTGAAACATCGTCGCTCTCCTTCGCCCGAGGAGGCGGCCGGTCACCCGAGCATGCCCCCGTCCAACTGTTCAACGCCTGGTTATCCCCATGCCGTCTCGCGGCTTATGCGCGAAGGATGACCGATCAAGTTTGAAAGGCAGTTTAAACATCGTGCTGAACGAGCCCTGAACGCGGAACCCCCGCATTTTCCCGGGACGGCTTCAATGCATTGATTCGAAATGGATTCTTCAACTCGGCAAAGAGCGGTTTACCGTTCTGTTTGGCAAACCCCTAACCATCCCGCGAAAGCGCTTCACCGCGCCGGGGCGGAGCGCACCACGCAGGCGGTCAACAGCCGCACTGGGACCGGACACGTCTTGACACAGGGTGCGGGAGATTGCGTAGCGCACTGCAGCACGAGTACGCGCGCACCGAGCTGCTAATAAGGTCGTTCGTCTATGGGAGACTGGGAGGCACACAGTCGCCGGAGGCGCGGTGCTCAGGGATCGAGGGCGTCGGCGAACACGTCAGGATCAGATCCCACTCTGGCTGATAGCCGCTCGTGAGATTGCAGACCGGAAACGCGATCTGCACCGAACGAAGAAATCCTGTTTCTTCTGCCGGACCGCACCGCGAGCGAATCCGCTCTCGAGTTCGATCCGACCGTTGACCTGATGTCTCGCCGACACCCTCTATCGTCTGTTGGAGCTTCAGGAGATCTGCCCGGCTCGCGAGGAGCTATGCCGACCTGCGTTCCAACGACGTGCCGGCATCAGCTGCCGGACTCATCTCGCAAGGACTGCGAGAGTTACTTCTTCTTGGCGACCTTCTTGGTCTTCTTGGCAGTCTTCTTCGCCGCGGTCTTCGCGACCTTCTTCACTGCCTTCTTCGCCTTCTTCGCTTTCTTGGCCATGTTGCCCTCCGATGTGAGATGGCTTAGTCGATGCGTGCACTCGGGAATCGAGCTGCACTCCTCATCGATACACCAACGAGTGAAAAAAAACAGCTTCCGGCTTAAGGAAGTGTTGACAGGCGCGCGCGCACGCGGCTGACGCAACGCGCGAAGCAGTGCGAGGTTCGACATCGCAAACGCGCACGCGGCTGCGCGCGACGCCAAGCGCGCTACTGATAGACATTGCAGAAAAAGCCTACGCTGCAAGCATTTTCTGAACTGCTACATGACAGCGCGAAAGTGGCGGCGTGCACATCGCAAGGCGCGGACTCGCACGATGAAGGCGGCGCGCGGACTCTGAGTCGTAAATTTTGGCAACGAAAAAATTTTCATTGCACACGCCCTCGTGTGCGTTCGAACGCTCGGCAATGGTGGCTTTTTTGCGAATCGCGCGCAGCGATTCGCGAAGTCGTCGGGTCAAACAAAACGGCGCGCACCGTGTGCGCGCCGCTGGAACGAAGACGAGCGATCGCCGTTTCAGATGCCGAGCTTGCTCTTCAGGATGTCGTTGACCGCCTGCGGATTGGCCTTGCCGCCCGACGACTTCATCACCTGACCGACGAACCAGCCGGCCAGCTGCGGCTTCGCTTTCGCCTGCGCCACCTTGTCCGGATTGGCGGCGATGATCTCGTCGACCACCTTCTCGATCGCGCCGAGGTCGGTCACCTGCTTCATGCCGCGGCTCTCGACCAGCTCGCGCGGCTCGCCGCCCTCGCTCCAAACGATCTCGAACAGGTCCTTGGCGATCTTGCCGGAGATGGTGCCCTCGCCGATCAGCGCGACGATCGCGGCGAGCTGAGAAGCCGACACCGGCGAGGACGCGATGTCGCGGCCCTCCTTGTTGAGCCGGCCGAACAGCTCATTGATCACCCAGTTGGCGGCGAGCTTGCCGTCGCGCGCCCGGTCGGACAGCGCCTCCAGCACGCTCTCATAGAACGCCGCGCTCTCGCGCTCGGCCACCAGCACCGAGGCGTCATAGGGCGAGAGGCCGACATCGGCAATGAAGCGCGCCTTCTTCTGGTCCGGGAGCTCCGGCAGGCCCGCCTTCAGCTCGTCGACGAAGGCCTGGCTGAACTCCAGCGGCAACAGGTCCGGGTCCGGGAAGTAACGGTAGTCGTGCGCCTCCTCCTTGGACCGCATCGAGCGCGTCTCGCCCTTGTCGGGATCGAACCTCCGGGTTTCCTGCTCGATCGCGCCGCCGTCCTCGATGATCTCGATCTGGCGCCGCGCCTCGGCCTCGACCGCCTGGCCGATGAAATTGATCGAGTTGATGTTCTTGATCTCGCAGCGGGTGCCGAGCGGGCCGCCCGGCTTGCGCACGGAGACGTTGACGTCGGCGCGCAGGCTTCCCTTCTCCATGTCGCCGTCGCAGGTGCCCAGATAGCGCAGGATCGAGCGCAGCTTGGTCACATAGGCCTTGGCCTGCTCGGCATCGCGGATGTCCGGCTTGGAGACGATCTCCATCAGCGCCACGCCGCAGCGGTTGAAGTCGATATAGGACAGCGACGGCGACTGGTCGTGCAGCATCTTCCCGGGATCCTGCTCGAGGTGCAGGCGCTCGATGCCGATCGTGGCGGTCTTGCCGCCGTCGAGCTCGACCGCGACCTCGCCCTCGCCCACGATCGGATCCTTGTACTGGCTGATCTGATAGCCCTGCGGCAGGTCGGGGTAGAAATAGTTCTTACGGTCGAACACCGAGCGCAGGTTGATCTTGGCGTTCAGCCCGAGCCCGGTGCGCACCGCCTGGCGGACGCACTCCTCGTTGATGACCGGCAGCATGCCCGGCATCGCCACGTCGACCAGCGAGACGTGGCTGTTGGGATCGCCGCCGAACGCGGTCGAGGCGCCCGAGAACAGCTTCGACTTCGAGGTGACCTGGGCATGGATCTCCATGCCGATCACGACCTCCCAGTCGCCGGTGGCGCCCTTCATCAGCTTGCCGCTGGTTGCCGTCATGGCCCTCAACTCCCCATCAGCGCGGAGACGATCCGCTCAAATTCGATATCCAATGCATCCTTGGCGACGGGCTGCCCGGCCTGCCGATACCAGTAGGCGGCATTGCCGAGATCGCCTTCGACGCGATGCAGATGCGCGTGCACCCAGGCCGCGTCGCGGCCGGTCTCGTCCTGAATGATCTTGTGCGAGCGGTCCCAGTCGCCCTTCGCCAGCCACCACAGGCCGGTCAGCACGGGCGACAGTCCGGCCGCGGGCGCGTCGCCCGCGAGGCTCGTCTTGAAATCGGCGACGCTTACCACCACCGGACCGGCGTGAAGCGTCCCGCCGCCTGCTCGATGACCTCGCCGAGCGAGAACAGCGTCTCCTCGTCGAACGGACGGCCGATCAGTTGCAGCCCGAGCGGCAGCCCCTGACTGTCCTTGCCGGCGGGCACGGCGATGCCTGGCAGTCCCGCCATGTTCACGGTCACCGTGAAGATGTCGTTGAGATACATCTCGATCGGGTCGGCGCCGCCCTTCTCGCCGATGCCGAAGGCGGCCGACGGTGTCGCCGGGGTCAGGATGGCGTTGACGCCCTTGGCGAAGCAGTCCTCGAAATCCTTCTTGATGAGGGTGCGGACCTTCTGCGCGCGCAGATAATAGGCGTCGTAATAGCCGGCCGACAGCACATAGGTTCCGATCATGACGCGGCGGCGGACCTCGGCGCCAAACCCTTCGGCCCTGGTGTTCTCGTACATCTCGCCGATGGACTTCCCCGGCACGCGCAGGCCATAGCGGACGCCGTCGTAGCGGGCGAGGTTCGAGGACGCCTCGGCCGGCGCCACGATGTAATAGGCCGGGAGCGCGTATTTGGTGTGCGGCAGCGACACCTCGACCAGCTCGGCACCGGCCGCCTTCAGCCACGCCGCGCCCTCGCTCCAGAGCTTCTCGATCTCGGCCGGCATGCCGTCCAGCCGGTACTCCTTGGGAATGCCGATCTTCATGCCCTTCACCGACCTGCCGATCGCCGCCTCGTAGTCCGGCACGGGGATGTCGACCGAGGTCGTATCCTTCGGATCGTGGCCGGCCATCGAGCGCAGCAGGATCGCCGCATCCCGGGTAGTCCGCGCGATCGGCCCGGCCTGGTCGAGCGATGAGGCAAAGGCGACGATGCCCCAGCGCGAGCAGCGGCCATAGGTCGGCTTGATGCCGACGGTGGCGGTGAACGCCGCCGGCTGGCGGATCGAGCCGCCGGTGTCGGTTGCGGTCGCGCCCATGCAGAGCAGCGCGGCCACCGCCGAAGCCGAGCCGCCGGACGAGCCGCCCGGCACCAAGGTGGTGTTGGAGCCCTCGCGGCGCCACGGGTTGCCGACCGGGCCGAAGCACGAGGTCTCGTTCGACGAGCCCATGGCGAACTCGTCATTGTTGAGCTTGCCGAGCATGACCGCGCCGTCGCGCCAGAGCTGCGAGGTCACGGTCGACTCGTAGGGCGGCACGAAATTGCCGAGGATCTTCGAGCACGCCGTGGTGCGGACGTCCTTGGTGGCGAACAGATCCTTGATCCCCAGCGGAATGCCGGCCAGCGGCCCGCCTTCGCCCTTATTGATCCTGGCGTCGGCGTCGCGCGCCATCGCGCGCGCCTGGTCCGGGGTCTCCATCACGAAGGCATTGAGCGCCCGCGCCTCCTCGATCGCCTTGAGATGGGCGTCGGTCAGCTCGAGCGACGTGAAGGTCTTGCTCGCGAGGCCCTTGCGGGCATCGGCGAGCGTCAGCGAAGTCAAATCGGTCATTTGTTGATCGGGCTGCAGAAGAAAGGAGAAAGCGTCTTGTCGTCGGCCGGGTCGTCCGCGAAGAACTTGTTCTTCGCAGGGGAGGCTTTCTTGATATTGGCGGCCGCTTCGAGCTGGTCGAGAATCTCGTTCACGGCCTTGTCCGGATCGGCGGCCTTGCCCTGCCGCTCCATCGCGTCGAGATAGTCCATATAGGCCTTGTAGGCCGCTTCATCGTCGCAGAGCAGGCACATGGCGTTGGCTCGCTTGTCGGTTACGGCTCGGGTCGATCGCGCCGGAGCAGCGACCAATCCAACCCCTTGGCTATTCCACGACCTTCGGCACGAGGAAGAAGTGGTTCTCGGTCGCCGGCGCGTTCTTGACGATGTCGTCGGCGATCTCGCCGTCATTGACGACGTCCTGACGCTTCTTCATCGCCATCGGCGTCACCGAGGTCATCGGCTCGACGCCCTCGACATTGACCTCCGACAGCTGCTCGACGAAAGCCAGCATCGCATTGAGTTCGCCCTGCAGATGCGGGACCTCGGCGTCAGTGACAGCGATCCGCGCCAATTGCGCGATCCGGCGGACGGTGGCGGCATCGACCGACATTATATAGGGCCTCACGGGACAAGGTGAACCCGCCCTATAGCAGAGCCCGCTTTCGCGCCGCAACCGGCAGCCGTTGGACTTTCCTGGGGCAACATCCCGCCCGAGGTGTCAGCCCGCCATGCTCCGCAGCCGCGCCAGAGCCTGTGCGGCCAGCATCCGCGTCAGTTCGGCCGCCGGCATCTCGCGCCCAAGCGGGAGCGCCTGCCCGGCCCAGAGATTGGTGAAATCGACCCGGCCCTGCTTCTCGGCTGCGGCTTTCAGCGGTCCGAGCGCCGTCGCCGCATGCGGAAAGGCCGGTGCATCCGGCGAGATCGGCCCGACCTCGCGCATCACCCGGTTGGCGACGCCGCGGGCGAGCCGACCGGTCATCACGTTGGTGATGACGGTCGATTCGTCGCTGGCGGCGGCCAGCACCGCGCGCGCCGGCACGCTGACCTTGGATTCGGGACTGCGCAGAAAAGCGCTGCCGATCTGCACGCCGGAGGCGCCGAGTGCGAACGCAGCGGCAATGCCGCGCGCATCGGCGATGCCGCCGGCCGCGATCACCGGCAACTTCACGGCGTCCACGATCTGCGGCACGAGAGCAAACGTGCCGACCTGCTCGGCGAGCTTGTCTGTCAAGAACATGCCGCGATGGCCGCCCGCCTCGGCACCTTGCGCAATGATGATGTCGGCGCCGTTCCGCTCCAGCCAGACCGCCTCGCGCACGACGGTCGCCGACGCCAGCACGACCGCGCCGGTCGCCTTCACGCGCGCGAGCAGCCCGGGCTCAGGCAGGCCGAAATGGAAGCTGACGATCTCCGGCTTCAGCTCCTCGACGGCAAGGCACATCGCTTCATCGAACGGCGCGCGATTGGCCGCCTGGACCTCCGCATCGGGATCGATGCCGTACTCGCGGTAGTAGGAGGCCAGCCGCCGCCTCCAGCCGGCCTCGCTGATCGCATCGGCCTCGACCGCGGTGTGGCAGAAGAAATTCACATTGATCGGCGCGGCAATGCGCTGGCGGAAGATGTTGACCTGCTCGCGCATCTTGTCGGCAGAGATCATCGCACACGCCAGCGACCCCAACCCGCCGCCTTCGGCCACAGCGATCGCAAGCTCGGCGTCGGCCACGCCCGCCATCGGGGCGAGCACGATCGGATGGTCGGTCTTGACGAGATCAGCGAAACGGCGATCGGGCCACATGGTCTGCTCCTATTGCTCGGCTGAGACGGCGGATGAATTGCGCCGTCCCTGAAGAATGTGCTCGGCCTCGCTGACGATGCGCGCGACGATCTCGCCGGCCGGTGGGATATCATGGATCAGACCGACCGCCTCGCCGGCGATGACCGCTGCAATGTCGAAATTGCCGTTGGCGCGTGCCTTCATATAGTCGGCCGAGACGGTCTCGACCTGCTGCAGCAGATCGACCTCGCGCCCCATCCAGCGGCGCGCATGATCGTTGACCAGGCAGCGGCCGGTGAACGGCGCTGGCCAGACATTGTTGCGCGACAGATCAAAGATGATGCCGCGCACGGTCTCGCCGGATTTTGCCGCGCAGATCCGCCGCTTGGCCTCGTCGGCGCCGGCAGCCTCCCGGCTGGCATAAAAGCGCGTGCCGAGCAGCACGCCCTCCGCCCCCAGCATCAGCATCGCCGCAAGGCCGCGGCCATCGGCGAGACCGCCCGCAGCCACCACAGGCAAGCGGCCGGCCGCGAGGTCGACGATCGCCGGCACGAGATCGAGCGTGGTCCGCGACGCGCCATGACCACCCGCCTCGGTTCCTTGCGCGATCAGGATGTCAGCCCCGGCCGCAATCGCCTGCTCCGCCATCACCTCACTCTGCACCTGGCAGATCAGCAGCGCACCGGCACACTTGATATCAGGCGCAAAGCGCGCGGGATCGCCGAACGACAGCATGATCGCCGCAGGCCGCGCGGCGAGCGCGATGTCGAGCAGATCGGGCTGCTTGGCCAGCGACCAGGTGATGAAGCCGATGCCGAACGGCGCGCGCAGGCCTTCGAGCTCCGCAATTTCATGCGCGAGCCACGTCCGATTGCCGTAGCCGCCGCCCAGAATGCCAAAGCCGCCGGCGCCGCTGACCGAGCGCACCAGCCGCGCATCGGCAATCCCATCCATCGGCGCCAGCAGGATCGGATGGCTGATGCCGAGCCCTTCTGTCAGCGCCGTCCGTAGCGGCATCACAGTCTCCTCATCTCTGGACGGCGAGTTTAGGCGCGGCTAACATTCTCTCAAAATGAATACTTGAGAACTCTGCCATCGCAGATTCAAAACGGAGATTGGCCGTGGAGCTGAGCGACCTCCAGACTTTCGCGGCTGTTGCGCGCACCGGCGGTATCACGCGCGCGGCGGAAGCCCTCAACACGGTGCAGTCCAACGTGACCCAGCGGATCAAGGCGCTGGAGGCCGAGGTCGGCACCGCATTGTTCGAGCGGCACAGCCGCGGCATGACCCTGACCAATGCCGGACTGCGCCTGCTGCCTTATGCCGACCGGATCGCGGCGCTGTCGCGCGAAGCGCTGCTCGCGGCGCGCGACGACGGCGATCCCAAGGGACCGCTGATGATCGGCTCGATGGAAACGACCGCCGCCGTGCGGCTGCCGACGCTGCTCGCGGATTTTCATCGACGCTTCCCGGCGGTCGCCCTCGGCCTGCGCACGGCGCCAACTGCCGAGCTGGTGGCCGCAGTGCTCGACGGGACGCTCGAGGGTGCCTTCGTGGCCGGCCCGATCGACCATCCCGATCTCTCGGGCATCATCGCCTTCGAGGAAGAGCTGGTGCTGGTGACGGCCCGGCACTTCGAAAGCCTGCCGGCTCTGCGTGCGGCGACAACGGCGTCCGGTCCGACGGCGCTGGTGTTCAGGGCCGGCTGCACCTACCGGCAGCGGCTGGAGCAGGTCTTCAACGATTTCGGCTGGCCCGCGGCAGCGCGCATCGAGCTCGGCACGCTCGACGGCATGATCGGCTGCGTCACCGCCGGCATGGGCGTCGCGCTGTTGCCACGCGCCGTATTGACGCGCAACGAGATGATCGGCAGCGTCAGCCTGCACACGCTCGATGCAGTTCATGCAAAGGTCGAAACACTGTTCATCCATCGCCGCGCGGCGCATCGCAGCAGCGCGCTCTCGGCCTTCATGGCCGGCCTCGCCGGCCGGGATCACGACATCGCGGCTTGAGCGGATTCACCCGGAGATTGTACTGAACGTTGCCGGCGAGCGTCACATTCCATTGCGCGAAATGACGTTCTCGACCATGAAACGCGGCCATTTCGACCGATGCGACTTTCGGGCGCTGTGCAGCGCACGCGCGCGAAAATAATTTTGTCGCGCCATCCTCTACTACGTTAGGATGTGGCGCTGGCCAGCGCGAAACACAACAAACGTCAACATGTCGGAGGAAATGCGATGCGCAACGCGTTCGTGTTGTGCTGCTCGATTGCCATGATGGGTGCGATCGGGACGGCCAATGCCCAGGACAAGACCCCGGATTGGACGAAATCGAAATGGGGCCCACAGGACGAGATCGGCGCGGCCAACTACATCACGCCGGAGCTCGTGGTCAAAGCCGCCTCGCTGGTGAAGACCGGCAAGACCTACCCACTCGGCATGATCGTCGATTCCAAGACGCCGGCCTATCCGCCGCGTTCGTTCAAGATCACCGTGGTGCAGCCGGGCCAGGCCGGAATTCCCGGCCTCGGCCCGAACAAGGCGACCTACAATGACGACATCGTCGAAGGCTGGGTCGGCGTCGGCAGCCAGATCGACGGGCTCGGCCATCTCGGCATCGAGCACGTCTATTACAACGGCAACAAGCTGCTCGACTTCGCCGATCCGACCGGCCTGAAGAAGCTCGGCATCGAGAAGGTGCCGCCATTGGTGGCGCGCGGCGTGCTGCTCGACATGGCCGCCTATTACAACACCGACGTGGTCAAGGAAGGCACGGCGTTCAACGTCAAGGAGATCGAGGAAGCTGCCAAGAAGCAGGGCGTCGAGATCCGCCAGGGCGACATCGTGATCTTCCACACCGGCTGGCTTGGTTTGATCGGCAAGGACGACAAGCGTTACGGCGCCGGCGAACCCGGTCTCGGCGTCGAAGGCGCCAAATACCTGACCTCGAAGGGTGTGGTCGCAGTCGGCGCCGACAACTGGGCGGTGGAGGCGATCCCGTTCGAGTCGTCGAACCTGTTCGAGGTGCACCAGATCCTGCTCGCCATGAACGGGACCTACATCCTGGAGAACATGGACACGGCGGAACTGGCCAAGGACAAGGGCTACGAGTTCCTGTTTGTGCTCGGCCAGCCACGCTGGCGCGGCGGCGTCCAGGGCATGATCAACCCGATCGCGATCCGTTAAGCTCCGCCGATCTCCTCGTGAGGGCATCCCGGGAGCGCCGCGTCCTCACGAGGAGTCGGGAATCGTCCTGCGAAAGCAAACCTTGGACAAGGAGCCCGCCGCAGGCGCGCCTGAAGCTGGCCGACAGAGACCCGGGATCGGCGGGTCAGTCGATCAAGCCGCCCCTATCGGACGTCAATTTAGGTAGCCGAGCAACAAGGCGCTCGCCATGTCTCGCGCACGCGGGGCGAGCGCCGCATCCGACAATTCGCCCGCAGTCCAGAAGGACAACACGCCGCGGAAACTGAAGGCGAGTTGCTCTGGAAGGCAGCGCAGGGCTTGTTCTCGCCGGCCGGCCCTCAGTCCCTCTCCCTTCCCCAAGGCCAGTGCCCAGAAGGCAGTGGATCGGGACAGCGTCTGACCGGGCGAAGCCTGGGCGGCACCCAGCCATCCCATCACGGTCCGGTTCACGTCTGGATTCTCCAACATCACTGCCACCGCCGTATCAATAGCCAATAGCACGCGGGCATTTGCATCTCTCGATGGTGGCGCGGCGGCGTACCGCACCTCCATGGTGTCGATCCGACGTATGGAGAGAGCCTGCATGATCGCGGCCTTGTTGCCGAACTGATTGAACGGCGTCGCGAAGCTGACCCCCGCCTCAGCGGCAAGGTCCCGCATCGAGAAATCGGCCCTGCCCTGACGGAGAAGCCGCTCTGCGGCATCGAGGACGTGCCGACGAAGCGGCTCGCCTCTCATGCCACTGGATGAATGTTCGGTCTTGCCACGTGCCATGCAGTATCTATATCATGATATAGATAACCTTGTCATGCGGAGTTGTACGATGGCGGCTGCCGATTCGAAGATTTTCCTCATCACTGGCGTCAGCTCGGGCTTGGGCCGAGCGTTCGCAAAGGGCGCGCTGGCCGCCGGCCATCGGGTGATCGGGACCGTGCGAAGGGTCGGCGATGCCGAGGCTTTTGCCGCGCTTGCAGCGGGCAAGGCTCATCCTCTCGTGATCGACGTTACGGATTTCGATGCAATCCCGGCTGCTGTGGCAGAGGCCGAGAAGCAGATTGGCGCGATCGACGTACTGGTGAACAATGCCGGCTACGGTCACGAGGGCACGCTGGAGGAGTCCTCGCTCGACGATCTGCAGCGGCAGTTCGCCGCCAACGTGTTCGGCCCTGTCGCGATGATGAAGGCCGTGTTGCCGGGGATGCGCGCGAGGCGGCGCGGCCATATCGTCAATGTGACCTCCATGGGCGGCTTCATCACCATGCCCGGGATCAGCTTCTATTGCGGCAGCAAGTTCGCGCTGGAGGGCATCTCGGAGTCGCTCGGCAAGGAAGTGGCCGCCTTCGGCATTCGCGTCATTGCGCTTGCGCCCGGTCAGTTTCGGACCGATTGGGCGGGACGGTCCATGGATCGCACGCCGCGCAGCATTTCCGACTACGACGCCGTCATGGATCCGATTCGCGCCGCCCGATTGGCCAAGAGCGGAAACCAACCCGGCGATCCCGCGAAGGCCGCACAGGCATTGCTTGCCCTCGTGGAAGCCGAAAGACCGCCTGTACGGCTGTTCCTCGGTGAGGACGCGCTGGCCCTGGTCGAGCAGAAGATCGAGGGCATGAAAGCCGAAGTGAGTGCCTGGAACAAGCTCTCGCGCTCCACCAGCTTCGCTTGATGATCCGAAGCCGGCGCATCCGGGAAAGACTGCAACGCTCGACATCTGGGCCGGTCGACTCGCGTGCGCGAGCTTCGTCGGGGCGGCGAAGCGATGCACGCCCTCACCTGCTGGCTCGCCACGCGCCTGCGTGTTAAGCGCATTGCCATGCCCGCCCCCATTCTCCCCCTTGTCGAAGCCGCCGGCCGCTGGCCCGAGCGCGGCGCGCTCATCGGCCTCGATCTCGGCACCAAGACCATCGGCGTCGCCGTGTCCGATCCCGATCGCCGGCTCGCCACCGGCGTCGAGACGATCCAGCGCAAGGCCTTCAAGGCCGATGCCATCAGGCTGCTTGCCATTTGCGCCGAGCGCAAGGTGGTCGGCTTCGTGCTCGGCCTTCCCATCAACATGGATGGCAGCGAGGGGCCGCGGGCGCAATCGACCCGGGCGTTCGCGCGCAATCTCGCCGGCCTTACCGACCTGCCGATCGGCCTGTGGGACGAGCGGCTGTCGACGGCGGCGGTCGAGCGCGAGTTGATCGGCATGGATGTCAGCCGCGCCAAACGCGCCGAGGTGATCGATACGCATGCGGCGATCTTCATCCTGCAGGGTGCGCTCGACCGGCTGACGACGCTGCGCCGCTCGGGTCAGTAGTCGCATGGGCCCCGTCATCGCGGCGCTGGCGCCGGTGTTCCTGCTGATCGTGATCGGCTTTGGCCTGCGGCGCAGCCTGATGCGGCTCGATACCCAGTGGCACGGGCTGGAGCGGTTGACCTACTACGTGCTGTTCCCCGCCCTGCTGCTGCAGAGCCTCGTCAAGGCGGATCTCAGCAAGGTGCCGGTGGCCGGCATCGGCGGTGCGCTGTTCCTGGCGATGCTGGCGATGTCCGCGCTCTGCCTCGCCCTGCGGCCGCTGCTCGCGCGCGCCGGCGTCGACGGACCGGCCTTCACCTCGATCTTCCAGGGCGCGACGCGCTGGCAGACCTACGTCGCGCTTAGCGTATCGGGCAGCCTGTTCGGCCCCACCGGCCTTGCGGTGGCGTCGGTCGCGATGATCGCGATCATCCCGATGGTCAACGTGTTCAGCGTCGCGGTGCTCGCCCATTATGCCTCGCCGAACCGCCGCTCGCTCCGCGAGATCCTCGCCACCATCGTGCGCAATCCGCTGATCTGGGCCTGCGTCCTCGGCCTCGCGCTCAACGTCGCGCGGGTGCCACTGCCTAAACTCTGGCATGATGCCGCCGACGCGCTCGGCCAGGCGTCGCTGCCGATCGGCCTCCTGGTGACCGGCGCCGGCCTGCACTTCGAAGGCTTGCGTCGCGCCGGCCCGGCCGCCGCGCTCGGCGTCGTGCTCAAGCTGGTCTTGATGCCCCTCCTCGCGATCGGGCTCGCCGGATGGTTCGGCGTCACCGGCCCGAGCCTCGTCGTGGTCGCGATCTGCGCGGCGGTGCCGACCTCGCCGAGCGCCTATGTGCTGGCCAAGCAGATGGGCGGCGACGCGCCGCTGCTGGCGCAGATCATCTCACTGCAGACCGTGCTGGCGGCGCTGACCATGCCGCTCGCGATCGCCTGGGCCGGCTGAACACCGCGCTCAGGAGTGGCCGCTGGCGAGCCACATGGTCTGCACGGTGGCGGCGAGGTTGTTGAGGCCATGCAGCACGACGGTCAGCCAGGTCGAATGGCTGACCGAGCGCAGATAGCCGAACCACAGGCCGAGCGCGAGCACCTCGAGAAAGAAGTACCAGTCGTACTGCAGATGCATCGCGGTCCAGACCAGCGACGACAGGACGATCGCGCCCGGCACCCGCAGAAACGAATCCGACCAGCCGCGATAGAGGAAGCCGCGCGCGAACAATTCCTCGGACAGCGGCGCCGCGACGCAGAAGGCGAGCACCATCAGCCAGACCGTGCCGTCGCCCTTGGCCGTCTTCAGGACGTCCAACATGAAGCCCGGCGAGACCTCGCGCCCCGTCGCTCGTGACATCAGGTCCCAGGCGACGACGATCACCACCATGCCCACGATGCCGATGCCGACATACTTCCACGACGTCCAGCGCAGGCCGAGATATTCGGCGAAGGGCGTGCGGGTGTGACGGACGGCGAAATAGACCGCCAGCAGCACGGCCGGCAGGCCCATGATCACCGACAGCGACAAGGTCAGCCCGCGGCTGGCGATGTGAACCAGCGCAGCGGCGTCGGTCGGCCCGTCCCGCATCAGCAGAAAGTAGCCGACCACCGCAGCCTGGCCGGCGAACAGCGCGATGAAGATCACGAAGCCCCACAGCGCGGTCCACCAGAAGCCGAGCGTGCGCGGCTGGTGTTTCGCAGGCGCGACCTGTTGTGGTGGATTGGCCGGATCGAGCGAGTCCGCGACGGCGGCTTCAGGAGAATCGGTCAAGGCAGGGCGCGCTCCAGCAAGGCACGGATATCGGCGGGATCGAGATCGACCGCGCCATACATGCTCGGATGCACGGCGGCGAGCCGCGTGGCGGCGAACAGTTCGGCGTGAGCGGGCGTGACAGAATTGAGTGCGGCCGCGGCTGCCAGCAGCGCCAGCTTCTCGACCGCAAGCCGGGCAACGCGCTCGGAATCCGGCCGGCGGAAGCTGTTCTCGATGAAAGCGAGCGCCTCCGCCGCGCCGGGAAGCCCGCTGGTCTCTGCCTTCAGTTGCATCAGCACGTGCGCGGCCGCCTCCGCCTCGCGCGCCAGCGCCCGCAGCACGTCGAGGCACATCACGTTGCCCGAGCCCTCCCAGATCGCATTGACCGGCGACTCCCGGAAATGGCGCGCGAGAATGCCGTCCTCGACATAGCCGTTGCCGCCGAGGCATTCCATCGCCTCATACAGGAACGGCGGCGCGCTCTTGCACACCCAGTATTTGATCGCGGGCGTCAGCAGCCGCATGTAGGCGGCCTCCGTCGCATCATCATGCGCGCGATCGAACGCACGGCACAGCCGCATCACCAGCGCCACCGTCGCCTCGACATGGACGGCCATGTCGGCGAGCACCGCCTGCATGAGCGGCTGGTCGGCGAGATGCTTCTGGAACACGATGCGGTGGCGCGCGTGATGCAGCGCGTGCGCGAGCCCCGAGCGCATCAGGCCGGCCGACGAGATCGCGCAATCCTGCCGCGTCAATTGCACCATCTGGATGATGGTGCTGATGCCCCTGCCCTCGTCGCCGACCCGCTCCGCATAGGCGCCGACGAACTCCACCTCCGACGAGGCATTGGAGCGGTTGCCGAGCTTGTCCTTCAAGCGTTGAAACTGGATCGCGTTCACCGAGCCATCCGGCTTGAAGCGCGGCATGAAGAAACAGGTCAGGCCACCTTCGGCCTGCGCCAGCACCAGGAAGGCGTCGCACATCGGCGCCGACATGAACCATTTGTGCCCCGTGATGCGATAGCCATCGGTCGTGCGCTCAGCGCGCGTCATGTTGGCGCGCACGTCGGTCCCGCCCTGCTTCTCGGTCATGCCCATGCCGAGCGTCATGCCGCGCTTCTGCCACCACGGCGCAAACGCCGGATCGTAGTCATCAGTCGCGATGACCGGCATCGCTCTTGCCAGCAGATCCGGCTGGGCGGCCAGCGCCGCCACCGAGGCCCGCGTCATCGTGATCGGACACAGATGCCCGCTCTCGACCTGCGAGGCGATGTAGAACTTCGCGGCGCGCACCACCTCCGAGCAGCCGCCGACGGGCTGGCCTTCTGCCGTCCATGTCGAATTGTGCAGGCCGGCCGCGGCCGAGCGCGACATCATCGCATGGTAGGCCGGATGAAATTCGACGACGTCTCGCCGAAAGCCCTTGGCGTCGAAGCTGCGCAGCTTCGGCGTGTTCTCGTTGGCGAGCCGGCCCTGCTCGGCCATCTCGGCCGAGCCCCACAGCGCACCGAACGCAGACAGCTCCTGCTCGGCGCCAGCACCGCCATTGGCCTTCACCGCGTCGACCAGCGGCTGGTCTGCCGTGAACAGGTTGACGTCCTCGAATGACGGCGACTGGTTGAAGACCTCATGGGTCGCGAAGGAAGACTGCGTCATGGCCGTGCCCTGCTACAGATCGATCATCGGCGCGGCCGAATGGGAAAAACATAAGTGGTCGCGCCAGCGCCCGGCAGCGAAAAGTGCCACCACTCCTTGGCATAGTTCACAAAACCTTGCCGCGCCATGGCCGAGAGCAGCTCATCGCGCCAGCGCCGCTGCTCGGACGTCAATCCTTGCGCGGCGGTATGCGCCTTGGGATCTAGACAGTCGTAGCCGGTTCCCATGTCGACGCTGCCCTCGGGCGCGCGTAGCGCTGCGGGCGCGGTGCAGTCCGCGTAGTCCTTGGCCGGGTCGAACACCGCCGAATTATCCGCCGCGAGCTCGACCAGCGTGAGATCGAGCGCCGCACCCGTCGAATGGCTCGAACGCACGGCGATGTAGCCGAGACGGAACAGGTCCTGCTTGGCAATGCGCGGAGTGTAACGGCGACCGGCCGTGGTCTCGACGCCGTCCTGCGACCAGGCCAGCATCTCCGCCACGGCACGCACCGGCCGGTAGCAGTCGAGCATCTTCAGCGACAGGCCGCGCGGCCGCAGCTCGGCTTGGATGGCCTGCAGCCGCCGCGCCACGTCACGCGTCACGACGCATTCGGCCGCCCCGTAGCCCGGCAAAGGGCGGCCGACGAAATTGTTGCTGCCGGCATAACGGATGTCCTGGAGGATCGTCGGGTCGATGTCGCGGAGATAGACGAAATCGAACGGCAACGCGCTCGCACAGGCCGGCACGATCGCCGACAGCAGGATCAGGGCATATCGGAGCGGACCTCGTCTGGCGATGGCTCGCCAGCCGCCGGTTTGGAGCGCCCTGAGAGGCTCGAAAGACGGAACGGGGGATAACTCGGAACACCGGCTTTCGGCCTTGCCCCCTGCGGAAACCGCGCCTATAGCTCTGGCTTTAATGGCAACCTCTCCGAAATCGACTTTCGTCCTCGGGCACCGGCATTTGCTGGGAATCGAGGGCCTTTCCGCCCACGACATCACCGGTCTCCTCGATCTGTCCGAGGAGTATGTCGAACTGAATCGTCAGGTCGACAAGAAGCGCACCGTGCTGCGCGGCCGGACCCAGGTCAACCTGTTCTTCGAGGCGTCGACGCGGACGCAGTCCTCGTTCGAGATCGCGGGCAAGCGGCTCGGCGCCGACGTCATGAACATGTCGGTGTCGTCCTCGTCCATGCGCAAGGGCGAGACCCTGATGGACACCGCGGTCACGCTCAACGCGATGCATCCAGACATCCTGGTGGTCCGTCACCACGCCTCCGGCGCGGTGGAGCTCTTGGCTCGCAAGGTCGACGGCTCCGTGATCAATGCCGGCGACGGCGCGCATGAGCATCCGACCCAGGCGCTGCTCGATGCGCTGACGATCCGCCGCAACAAGGGCCGCATCGAGGGGCTGGTGATCGCGATCTGCGGCGACGTGCTGCATTCGCGCGTCGCGCGCTCCAACATCCTGCTGCTCAACACCATGGGCGCCCGCGTCCGCATCGTCGCGCCCTCCACGCTGCTGCCGCCCGGTATCGAGCGGATGGGCGTCGAGGTCGCGCGCGACATGCGCGAGGGCCTCAACGGCGCCGACATCGTCATGATGCTGCGGCTGCAGCGCGAGCGCATGAACGGCTCGTTCGTGCCGTCGTCGTCGGAATATTTCCAGTATTTCGGGCTCGATCAGAAGAAGCTCGCTTACGCCAAGCCAGACGCGCTGGTCATGCATCCGGGACCGATGAACCGCGGCGTCGAGATCGAGTCCATCGTTGCCGATGGCGCACAATCGCTGATCCGGGAACAGGTCGAAATGGGGGTTGCCGTGCGCATGGCCGTGCTCGAAGCACTGGCCCGCAACCTGCCCAACGCGTGATACAGAAGTCGGGACAAAACGCCATGCTGACCGACCGCCGTCCGATCCTGCTCGCCAATGCGCGCGTGATCGATCCCTCCCGCGACTTCGACGGCCCCGGCGACGTGCTGATCGCCGACGGCGTCATCCGCGACCTCAAGCGCGGCATCGGCGCGGCCGGCGTGCCCGAGGGCACCGACGTCATCAACTGCGCCGGCAAGATCGTCGCCCCCGGCCTGATCGACATGTGCGCCTTCGTCGGCGAGCCGGGTCTGGGCCATCGCGAGACCTTCGCCAGCGCCAGCCAGGCCGCTGCGACCGGCGGCATCACCACCATCATCTGCCAGCCCGGCACCGAGCCGGTCATCGACAACTCGGCGACCGTCGACTTCGTGCTGCGCCGCGCGCGCGACACCGCCATCGTCAACATCCAGCCAATGGCGGCGCTGACCAAGGGCCTGCGCGGCGAGGAGATGACCGAGATCGGCCTCTTGCGCGCTGCCGGCGCCGTCGCCTTCTCCAACGGCCACACCAGCGTGATGAACGCTCAGGTGATGCGCCGCACGCTGACCTACGCGCGGGATTTCGACGCCCTGATCGTGCACCACACCGAAGATCCCAATCTCGTCGGCGAAGGCGTCATGAACGAAGGCGAGTTCGCCTCGCGGCTCGGCCTCTACGGCATTCCGCCCGCAGCGGAAGCCGTCGTGCTCGAACGCGACATGCGCCTGGTGGCGCTCAGCAAGGGACGCTATCACGCGGCCGCGCTGAGCTCGATCGACTCGCTCGACATCCTCAGGCGCGCCCGCGAGGCAGGCCTCACGGTGAGCGCGTCGGTCTCGATCAACCACGTCACCCTGAACGAGAACGACATCGGCCCCTACCGCACCTTCCTGAAACTGACGCCGCCGCTGCGCACCGAGGTCGACCGCCGCGCGCTGGTCGAGGCGCTGGCCTCGGGCCTGATCGACGTCATCATGTCGGACCACACGCCGCAGGACGTCGAGGTCAAGCGGCTGCCGTTCGCGGAGGCTGCGAGCGGCGCGGTCGGCCTTGAGACCATGCTGCCGGCGGCGCTGCGGCTCGTACACAATGGCGAGCTGAGCTGGACGCCCCTGATCCGCGCGATGTCGACCCGGCCCGCCGAGCTGCTCGGCCTGCCCGGCGGCACCTTGCGGGCGGGCGCGCCGGCAGACGTCATCGTGATCGATCCCGACGTGCCCTGGATCCTCGATCCGGCCGACCTCAAATCGCTGTGCAAGAACACGCCGTTCGACGAAGCCCGCTTCACCGGCCGCGTGGTCCGCACCATCGTCGGCGGCCGCACCGTGTTCGAACATGTCTGACGCAAGGCCAAGCTCGGAAGGAGCGGTATGATGGGTTCCGAAGCCTTCCTGCCCCTCGCTCTCATCATCGGCTATCTCCTGGGGTCCATCCCGTTCGGCCTGATCCTGACCAGGCTGGCCGGCACGCAGGATCTGCGCAGCATCGGCTCCGGCAATATCGGCGCCACCAACGTGCTGCGCACCGGACGCAAGGGGCTCGCGGCAGCAACCCTGCTCGGCGACGCGCTGAAGGGCACGGCCGCGGTCATCATCTCCGGCTATCTCGGCGGCCCGAATGCCGCGATGATCGCGGGCCTCGGCGCCTTCCTCGGCCACTTGTTCCCGGTGTGGCTGAAGTTCCGCGGCGGTAAGGGCGTGGCGGTCTACATCGGTATTCTGCTTGGCCTGTTCTGGCCCGGCGCCATCTTCTTCTGCCTGGTGTGGCTCACCACCGCGTTCGCGCTCCGCTACTCATCGCTCGCGGCACTCGTCGCGAGCGTGCTGACGCCCATCGTGCTGTGGGCTTTCGGTCACACCGCGCTGGCCGCCTTGTTCACCTTGCTCACACTGTTGCTCGTTTACATGCATCGCGAAAACATCAAGCGATTGCAGTCGGGCACCGAGAGCAAGATCGGGGCGAAGAAGTAATCACTCCGGACAAATACGGAAAACCTGTGTTGCACCCTGATTTCACAGCGGCTGCACAGCAACACCGGCGATTCATCAGCTAATAAGTTAACGCGGGACTCTGGCGTGAATCATGATTGCCTGTCATGATTCCTGCATGTGGTTACGCAAGACCAATTCCAGCGGTTCGTCGGCCACGCACGATGACCGTACTGATCAGGCTCCGGCGCAGCAGAAGGCGGCCCCGGCCCGATCGAATGCCAGCCTGCTGCTCTCGGCCGCCGAGATCTGGTCGACCGGCATCACGGCCGCTGCAGAACCAGCGCCGACGCCTGAGGCAGTCGCGCCTGCCGCGACGATCATGTCGGATGTCGCGCCGGCCGTTGCCGAGATGATCATGGCGGCCACGAGCGCACCCGTGATCAGCGAGACCAAGGCCGCGGAGACGCCCGAGCGAACGCTGGCGGAGACGATCGCAACGGTCACGCTGCCGCCACCACCCCGGACGTGGCCGCCGCGCAAGCTGTCGCTGGCCCTGCAGGGCGGCGGAACGTTCTCGGCCTTCACCTGGGGCGTGCTGGATCGCCTGCTCGAGGAGCCCGGTTGCGATTTCGACACCATCAGCGGCGCCAGCGCCGGCGCGGTCAACGCCGCGCTGCTCGCGAGCGGGCTCGCCAAGGGCGGCCGCGACGAAGCCCGCAACCGGCTCGCTTTGTTCTGGACCCGGCTGATGGAGGAGGCGTCGTTCCGATCGCTGTTGGTGATCGGCGCGTACTCGCCGGCGAGCAGCTCGGTGTCGTTCGGCGCGGGGCTGCGCGGCGGACGCGCCGACCCGCTCGATCTCGACCCGCTCCGCGACATCCTCCTCGAGACCATCGACTTCGACGCCGTGCAGGGCCCGGCCGCGCCCCGCCTGCTGATCGCGGCGACCCGGGCCCGTGACGGCCTGCCGCAGATCTTCCGCAATGCCGGCATCACGCCGGATGCGCTGCTCGCCTCCACCTGTCCCGCGCAACTGCACGCCGCTGTCGACATCGAGGGCGAGGCGTATTGGGACGGCAGTTACCTCACCAATCCGCCGCTGATCCAGATCGCGCATGAGTCCAGCGCCGCCGACCTGCTGGTCGTTCAGGTCACGCCCGCGCGCGACGGCAATGTCCCGATGACCTCGGCCGCGATCGATCGCCGTCTCGACCAGATCGCCGGCAATGCGGTCCTGAACGCCGAGCTCGCGGCGCTCGAATGGGCGCGCAGCGACGGCCTGCATCCGCCGCGCGTTCATCGGCTTGCCGCCGAGGACGAGATCGAGGCCCTGGCTCAGCGCGATGCGACCGATCTCGGCAGCAGCTTCATCGAGCTGCTGTACCAGCGCGGACGCGACGCCGCCGAGCGCTGGCTGCGCGAGGCTCCGGTCGGCACCACGCCGGCCATCCAGGGCGATCAGCCGGCGCTGTCGTCTCCGATATCCGCGTCCGAGGATGTGCGCGACGTCGCGCCGGCGTAGCGCGCCCTCTTCCCTGCGTCCTCGGGTTGCTCCATTCTAGTCCCCGGTAAAGGGGGCTTTGCGTGGATGCCATCAACACGACGATCGAGCTGAGCGACACCGAGCGGCGCGACCGGCTGCGCCTGATCCGGTCCGACAATGTCGGCCCGCGCACCTTCCGCTCGCTGCTCGACCATTTCGGCACCGCGCGCGTAGCGCTCGACCGGCTGCCCGATCTGGCACGCCGCGGCGGCGCGGCCGGAGCCGGCCGGATCTGCACGGTCGGCGAAGCCGAGGCCGAACTCGAAGCCTGCAAACGGCAAGGCGTCGAACTGCGGGCGCCGAACGAGGACGGCTATCCGCCCCGCCTCGCCACCTGCGAGGATGCGCCTCCGCTGCTCGCGGTGCGCGGCGCCCGCGAGACGTTGATGCGCCCGATGATCGCCATCGTCGGCTCGCGCAACGCTTCCGCCGCCGGACTCAAATTCGCCGGCCAGATCGCCCATGAGCTCGGTCAGGCCGGCTTCGTCATCATCTCCGGCCTCGCCCGTGGCATCGACCAGGCCGCCCATCGCGCGAGCCTCGGCAGCGGCACGGTCGCGGTGCTCGCCGGCGGCCATGACCGGATCTATCCGCCGGAGCACGTCGACCTGCTCGGCGCCATCATCAGTGGCAGCGGCGCCGCGATCTCCGAGATGCCGCTCGGACACGAGCCGCGCGCCCGCGACTTTCCCCGCCGCAACCGGCTGATCTCCGGCGCCTCGCTTGGCGTCGTCGTCGTCGAGGCCGCGCATCGCTCGGGCTCGCTGATCACGGCGCGCATGGCCGGCGAACAGGGCCGCGAGGTCTTCGCCGTCCCGGGCTCGCCGCTCGATCCCCGCTGCGCGGGCACCAACGATCTCATCAAGCAGGGCGCCGCGCTCGTCACCGAAGCCGCCGACATCATCCAGGCCGTCGGCCCGATCATGGAGCGGCCGCTGCCCTTTTCGCTGCGCGAGCCGGACGAGGAGTTGTTCGCCCCCGATCCCGAAAGCCACGACCGCGCGCAGATCACAGCCCTGCTCGGCCCGACGCCCGTCTCGATCGACGACCTGATCCGGATCAGCGGTCTGTCACCCGCCGTGCTGCGCATGGTGCTGCTCGAGCTGGAGCTGGCCGGCCGCCTGGAGCGCCACGGCGGCGGGATGGTGTCACTCACCTAGCGCTCAGTCGGCATCCTTGCGTGCGTCGAAGTGCGTTCGTGCCCGCTCGATCTGCTCCTGGTGCTGGATGGCCCAGTGCCCGAGCGCCTGCACGGGCTGCGACAGGCCGCGGCCGAGATCGGTCAATTCATAGTCGACCCGCGGCGGGATGGTCGGAAAAACCGTGCGCGTCACCAGCCCGTCGCGTTCGAGGCCGCGCAGCGTCAGGGTCAGCATGCGCTGGGAAATGCCGCCCACGAGGCGCTTGAGCTCGTTGAAGCGCTTCGGCCCGTCCTGCAGCATCATGATGACGAACACGCTCCATTTGTCGCCGACGCGCGCCAGGATCGAGGCGACGCCCCGGCAATCATTGTGCTCCGGCTCCGCCGGCAGGCCAGGATCAGGGCTGTTCGCAGGTGTCATGGCTGTGCCCGAGTTTCAAAAATGTGCGTTCTTGTGGGGTTACAGCACAGTCACTCATAGTGCGCCAGTTACAAACCAATACCAAGGTGACTGACCCGATGACCCAACTCCTTCATGTCGACTCCAGCGTGCTCGGCCCCCACTCCGTCAGCCGTCAGGTGTCCGCCGCAATCGTCGCGCGGCTCCGCCAGCTGACGCCGGACCTCGAGGTCACCTATCGGGATGTCGCCGCAGAACCGCTGTTGCATCTGTCTGGCGCGCATGTCGCGACCATGCGCGGAGGAGCGGCAGCGGATCCAGCCATCGAGGCGGACATCACGTCCGGTCAGGCGGTCCTTGAGGAGTTTCTCCGCGCCGATACCGTCGTGATCGGGGCTCCGATGTACAATTTCTCCATCCCGAGCCAGCTCAAGGCATGGATCGACCGCATCGCGGTCGCGGGCAAGACCTTCAAATATGGCCCGAACGGCCCGGAAGGGCTCGCCGGCGACAAGCGCGTGATCATCGCGATCTCGCGCGGCGGCCGTTATGGCGCGGATACGCCGATGGCCGCCTTCGAACATCTGGAGACCTATTTGCGCGGGGTCTTCAGCTTCATCGGCGTCAAGGATCTCACATTCATCGCGGCCGATGGTGTCCAGATCGGGCCGGAGCAGCGCGAGCAGGCGCTCGCGACGGCGCTTCACACGGCCGGCGATCTCGCTGCCTGATCGAGACGGTGGCTGCCGCCGGCAGCCACCGTCTCTCACCGTGACGAGGCCTCGCCACAGGCTGCTCTCTGGCGCCTATCCCCGATAGATCGGCGCACCGGCCGGCGAGCTCGTGGCGCCGCCATCGACGAACAGCTCCTGCCCCTGGATGTGCGCGGCATCGTCCGACGCCAGGAACAGCACGGTGCTGGCGATATTCTCCGGCTCGCCGATATGGCCGAGCGGCGTGGTCGCCGCGATCCTTGCCTCGAACATCTTCTCAGCCTCGGGCGTCGCGACCGCGGCGCCCCAGATCGGCGTCCGGATCGCGCCCGGCGCAACCACGTTGACGCGGATGCCGCGCGGCGACAGCTCCGACGCCAGCACCCGGGCCATCGCGCGCACCCCA
The DNA here is from genome assembly GCF_032485055.1 of Bradyrhizobium sp. SZCCHNRI20481. Lineage (NCBI taxonomy): Bacteria > Pseudomonadati > Pseudomonadota > Alphaproteobacteria > Hyphomicrobiales > Nitrobacteraceae > Bradyrhizobium > Bradyrhizobium sp. SZCCHNRI20481. The sequence goes on along the minus strand of NZ_JAUEUE010000018.1, from coordinate 96,403 downwards.
GCCTTGCTGGCGGCGTAGGCCGAATAGCCGGGATTGCCCAGCACCGAGATCACGGAGCCATTGAGGATGATCGAGGCGCCGTCCTTGAGATGAGGCAGCGCCGCCTGAACGGTGAAGAACACGCCCGTCAGATTGGTGCGGATCACCTGCTCGAACACCTCGGGCCTGGTTGCTCCGGCCGGGGTCGCGCCGGGGATGCCGGCATTGGCGAACAGGATGTCGAGCTTGCCGAAGCGCTCTGCGGCGCGGGCGGCCGCGGCCTCGGTCGCAGCGATGTCGGTGGCATCGGCCACCAGCGCCAGCGCGTTCGGCCCGAGCTCGCGCGCCGCAGCCTCCAGCCGCCCGGCATCGCGCCCGGTGATCGCGATCCTGGCGCCTTCCGCGACAAAACGGCGGGCGGTCGCAAGCCCGATGCCGCTACTGCCGCCGGTAATCAGTGCCGTCTTGTTTGCAAGCCTCACGCCCGCCTCCATATGGTTGCATTATTAAACCGATAGACGACATAGGCCGATCGGTTTTATAATGCAACCACACAAGCGCGTGACCAGACGCTGGTGCGGCCAGGGTACCAGCCGTCCCGCGGGTGACAGGACAAGGATGACGTGATGGTCAAGCGCACCAGCCTGGAAGGCGACGCCTGCCCGATCGCGCGGTCGCTGGATGCGATCGGCGACTGGTGGTCGCTGCTGATCATCCGCGATGCCTTTCTCGGCGTGCGCCGCTTCAGCGCATTTCAGCGCAGCCTCGGCATGGCGAAGAACATCCTTACGGTGCGACTGCGGGCGCTGGTCGATCGTGGCATCCTGACCACCGAGCCGGCCGCGGATGGCAGCTCCTATCGCGACTACGTGCTGACGCCGAAAGGCCGCGGCCTGTTTCCGATCCTGGTCGCACTGCGACAGTGGAGCGAGGAATTCGACGAGCACCCGGACGAGATCGCCACCGCGCTCGTCGACCGCGCGAACCGCAGGCCGGTTCGCAAGCTGATGCTGACTGCGGAGGACGGCCGGACGCTGGCGCCGGAGGAAACCGCTCTCGCCCCGCGCTGAGCGCGGCTGGCCGTCAGCAGAGCCTGTGGCGGCTGCGCAGCCTGAGGTGCTCCTCGGCCTCCAGGTTCGCCATGCGCAGCAGGTAGTCGAGCATGTCGAGGTGATGACGCTGCGCCAGATGCGACAGGCTGGCCGTCACCTCGGCGATCAGCGCCGCCGCGGCGTCGGGATCCTCCACCGTCACCTCGACGTCCGGGTCGCTTTTGTCCACTGCCTTGGCCAACAACCGTCACCCAGCATAAGGAATTTGACGAAAAACAACCTCAAAAGAGCACGATTCTCATCGTGCTCCGTACAACCTGATAGGTACTTCGCCGGTCGAACGCAATCGCCTTTCAACATCCCTCGATTTGACAGGAACCCCCTCACCACCCATGTTCGGGTCAACGCAGCCGGCGCGAATCCCGCGAAGCCAGCTTCAATCCTTCCACTAAGCCATTGGAAATACATGAATATCGTCATCGTGGAGTCGCCTGCCAAGGCCAAGACGATCAATAAGTATCTGGGCTCCTCCTACGAGGTTCTGGCCTCTTTCGGTCATGTCCGCGACCTTCCGGCCAAGAACGGTTCCGTCGATCCGGACGAGAATTTCCGCATGATCTGGGAGATCGATCCCAAGGCGGCCGGCCGACTCAACGATATCGCCAAATCGCTGAAGGGCGCTGACCGGCTGATTCTCGCCACCGACCCTGATCGCGAGGGCGAAGCGATTTCCTGGCATGTGCTGGAGGTGTTGAAGGAGAAGCGTGCGCTCAAGGATCAGAAGATCGAGCGCGTCGTCTTCAACGCCATCACCAAGCAGGCCGTCTCGGAGGCGATGAAGCATCCGCGCCAGATCGACGGCGCGCTGGTCGACGCCTACATGGCGCGCCGCGCACTCGATTACCTCGTGGGCTTCACTCTCTCTCCCGTGCTGTGGCGCAAGCTGCCGGGCGCCCGCTCGGCCGGGCGCGTGCAGTCGGTCGCGCTGCGCCTCGTCTGCGATCGCGAGCTCGAGATCGAGAAGTTCGTCCCGCGCGAATACTGGTCGCTGATCGCGACCTTGGCGACGCCGCGCGGTGACACCTTCGAGGCGCGCCTCGTCGGCGCCGACGGCAAGAAGATCCAGCGGCTCGACATCGGCACCGGCGCCGAAGCCGAGGATTTCAAGAACGCGCTCAATGCGGCGAGCTACACGGTCGCGACCGTCGACGCCAAGCCCGCGCGGCGCAACCCGCAGGCCCCCTTCACCACCTCGACCCTGCAGCAGGAGGCGAGCCGCAAGCTCGGCTTCGCGCCGGCGCACACGATGCGCATCGCGCAGCGTCTCTATGAAGGCATCGACATCGGCGGCGAGACCACCGGTCTCATCACCTATATGCGAACCGACGGCGTACAGATCGACGGCTCGGCGATCACCCAGGCCCGCAAGGTGATCGGCGAGATCTACGGCAACAAATATGTGCCGGAGAGCCCGCGCCAGTACCAGGCCAAGGCCAAGAACGCCCAGGAAGCGCATGAAGCGATCCGCCCAACCGACCTGTCGCGCAAGCCGGCCGACCTGCGTAAGCGGCTCGATGACGACCAGGCCAAGCTCTATGAGCTGATCTGGACCCGTACGATCGCGAGCCAGATGGAATCCGCCGAGCTGGAGCGCACCACCGTCGACATCATCGCCAAGGCGGGCGCCCGCACCCTGGAGCTGCGCGCGACTGGCCAGGTCATCAAGTTCGACGGCTTCCTCGCCCTCTATCAGGAAGGCCGCGACGACGAGGAGGACGAGGACGGCCGCCGCCTGCCGCAGATGAGCCCGAACGAGCCGCTCAAGCGACAGAATCTCGCGGTCACCCAGCATTTCACCGAGCCGCCGCCGCGCTTCTCCGAGGCCTCGCTGGTCAAGCGCATGGAGGAGCTCGGCATCGGCCGACCCTCGACCTATGCCTCGATCCTACAGGTGCTGAAGGACCGCGGCTATGTGAAGCTCGAGAAGAAGCGGCTGCACGGCGAGGACAAGGGCCGCGTCGTCGTCGCGTTCCTGGAGAACTTCTTCCGCCGCTACGTCGAGTATGATTTCACGGCGGATCTCGAGGAGCAGCTCGACCGCATCTCCAACAACGAGATCGCCTGGCAGCAGGTCCTGAAGGATTTCTGGACCGGCTTCATCGGCGCCGTCGACGACATCAAGGACCTGCGCGTGGCGCAGGTGCTCGACGCGCTCGACGAGATGCTCGGGCCCCACATCTATCCGCCGCGCGACGACGGTGGCGATGTCCGGCAGTGCCCGACCTGCGGCACCGGACGGCTCAACCTCAAGGCCGGCAAGTTCGGCGCCTTCGTCGGCTGCTCGAACTATCCGGAATGCCGCTACACCCGCCCGCTCGCCGCCGACAGCGAGGCGACGGCCGATCGCGTGCTCGGCCAGGATCCGGACACCGGCCTCGACGTCGTCGTCAAGGCCGGCCGCTTCGGGCCCTACATCCAGCTCGGCGAGCAGAAGGATTACGCCGAAGGCGAGAAGCCGAAGCGCGCCGGCATCCCGAAGGGAACATCGCCCGCCAGCCTCGAGCTCGACTATGCGCTGAAGCTGCTGTCGCTGCCGCGCGAGGTGGGCATCCATCCGGAGACGGGCCTGCCGATCATCGCCAATCTCGGCCGCTTCGGGCCGTTCGTGAAACACGACAAGACCTATGCGAGCCTGGAGGCGGGCGACGAGGTGTTCGACATCGGCCTCAACCGCGCGGTCACGCTGATTGCCGAGAAGATCGCCAAGGGCCCGAGCAAGCGCTTCGGCGCCGATCCCGGCAAGGCGCTCGGCGACCATCCGTCGCTCGGCCCCGTCGCCGTCAAGGCCGGCCGCTACGGCGCCTATGTCACCGCCGGCGGCGTCAACGCCACCATTCCCGGCGACAAGGAGAAGGACACGATCACGCTGGCGGAGGCGATTGCGCTGCTCGACGAGCGCGCCGCCAAGGGCGGCGGCAAGAAGGCCAAGGGCAAGGCTGCGAAGCCGGCCAAGGCTGCCGGCAAGGCCAAGCCGAAGACCGGCGGTGACGACGACACGCCGAAGCCGGCGAAAAAGGCCGTGGCGAAGAAGGCGGCCGCCAAACCGAAATCAGACTCCACCAGCAAGGCGCGTGCGCCCGTCGCCAAGGCCGCCAAGACCTCGGCCAAGCCTGCGACCAAGGCGACGCCCAAGAAAAGCGCCGGCAAGGCCCGCGGATGAGAAAATGACCCAAAAGCGCGACATCGGCTTCCCTTCGCGGGAGGCCATCGTCGCCTTCATCCGCGCCAATCCGGGCAAGGTTGGCACCAAGGACATCGCCCGCGCATTCGGCCTGAAGAACGCCGATCGCGTCGCGCTCAAGCAGTTGCTGCGCGAGCTCGTCGCCGACGGCACGGTGAAGAAGAGCGGCCGCAAGAAGGTCGTCGAGACCGCGACCCTGCCGGCCACGCTGGTCGCCGACATCACCGGGCGCGACAGCGACGGCGAATTGATCGCCAAGCCGGCCGAATGGGACGAGGCCGAACAGTCCGAGCCGCCGCGCATCCGCATCCACACGCCGCGTCATGCCGGGCCGGGCTCGGCCGCCGGCGTCGGTGACCGCGCGCTGCTGCGGGTCGAGCCGATCAAGGATGCCGAAGGCGTGGCCTATCGCGGCCGCGTGCTCAAGGTGCTCGATCAGGCGCGGCCGCGCGTGCTCGGCATTTTCCGCAGCAATCCCGGCGGCGGCGGCCGCCTCATTCCGGTCGACAAGAAGCAGGCCGGCCGCGAGCTCTCCATCGCGCCCGCCAACACCAAGGACGCCAAGGACGGCGATCTCATCAGCGTCGACCTGCTGCGTGGCCGTGGCTATGGCCTGCCCGCAGGACGCGTGAAGGAGCGCTACGGCTCGGTCGCCACCGAGAAGGCGATCAGCCTGATCGCGATCCATGCCCACGAGATCCCGATGGACTTCTCGGCCGCGGCGGTGGCCGAAGCCGAAGCCGCGCTGCCCGCGACCTTGAAGGGCCGGGAGGACTGGCGCGAGCTGCCGCTGGTCACGATCGATCCGCCCGATGCCAAGGACCACGACGACGCCGTTCATGCCGCGCCCGACCCCGATCCGAACAATGTCGGCGGCTTCATTGTCCACGTCGCCATCGCCGACGTCGCCTACTACGTGCGGCCGGGCTCGGCGCTCGATCGCGACGCGCTGATCCGCGGCAACTCGGTCTACTTCCCCGACCGCGTGGTGCCCATGCTGCCGGAGCGCATCTCCAACAATCTGTGCTCGCTGGTGCCGGGCGAGGCGCGCGGCGCGCTCGCCGTGCGCATGGTGATCGGCGCCGACGGCCGCAAGCGGTCGCACTCGTTCCACCGCGTGCTGATGCGCTCGGCCGCGAAGCTTTCCTATGCGCAGGCGCAGGCCGCGATCGATGGCAAGCCGGACGACGTCACCGGTCCCCTGCTCGAGCCGATCCTCACGCCGCTTTATGCGGCCTATGAGGTCGCCAAGCGCGGCCGCGACGCGCGCGATCCGCTCGACCTCGACATCCCCGAGCGCAAGATCCTGCTCAAGACCGACGGCACCGTCGATCGCGTCGTCGTGCCGGAGCGCCTCGACGCCCACAGGCTGATCGAGGAGTTCATGATCTCGGCCAACGTCGCCGCGGCCGAACTGCTGGAGAAGAAGGCGCTGCCCCTGATCTACCGCGTGCATGACGAGCCGACGGTGGAGAAGATCCATGCGCTGCAGGAGTTCCTGAAGACCCTCGACGTGCCCTTCGCCAAGAGCGGCGCGCTCAGGCCCTCGCTGTTCAACCGCGTGCTGACCCTGGTCGCCGGCCAGGACTACGAGCATCTCGTCAACGAGGTCGTGCTGCGCTCGCAGGCGCAGGCGGAATATTCGACGGACAATTACGGACATTTCGGCCTGAACCTGCGCCGCTATGCGCATTTCACCTCGCCGATCCGCCGCTATGCCGACCTCGTCGTGCACCGCGGCCTGCTGCGCGCGCTGGGCCTCGGCGACGGCGCCCTGCCCGACAGCGAGACGCCGGATCATCTCGCCGAGGTCGCGGCGCAGATCTCGGTCACCGAGCGGCGCGCGATGAAGGCCGAGCGCGAGACCGCCGACCGGCTGATCGCCCATCACTTGGCCGACCGCATCGGCGCTACCTTCCAGGGCCGCATCTCCGGCGTCACCCGCGCGGGCCTGTTCATCAAGCTCGACGAGACCGGCGCCGACGGCCTGGTTCCGATCAGGACCCTCGGCACGGAATATTTCGACTATGACGAGACGCGGCACGCGTTGATCGGCCAGCGCAGCGGTGCCATGCACCGGCTGGGTGACGTCGTCGACGTGCGTCTGGTAGAAGCTCAGCCGGTGGCCGGCGCGCTGCGCTTCGAGCTCCTGACCCAGGCGGATGTCCTCGTTTCGCGGCATGGCCGCCGCGACCGGTCGAAGAGCAAGACGACCGTCAAGGCGAAGAGCAAGGCGACCAAGCGGGCCAAATCCGAGGCTCGTCCGAAGCACGAAGAAAAAAGCCGCAAGAAAAGCCAAAAGGCAGGGGCAAAACGCAAGCCCGGCACATCGAAGAAAGGCAGATCATGGACGCCATGAGTTCAACGCCCCACGCAATGCCGCAAACCTGGACACGTGACACCGGCCTGGCCGAGAAGCGCGACGTCTGGACGGCGATGAAGCGCGGCCTGCGCTGCCGCTGCCCGCGCTGCGGTGAGGGCAAGCTGTTCCGCGCCTTCCTGAAAGTCGCCGACAACTGCGACCGCTGCGGCCAGGATTTTTCCGGCCATCGCGCCGACGATCTTCCCGCCTATCTCGTGATCGTCATCGTCGGCCACATCATCGTGCCGCTGGTGCTCTCGATCGAGACCAACTACGCGCCGCCGGTGGCGCTGCAACTCGCGATCTATCTGCCGGTGACCTTGGTCGCCGCGCTCGCCTTGATTCAGCCGGTCAAGGGCGCCGTCGTCGGGCTGCAATGGGCGTTCCGCATGCACGGCTTCGACGACAATCCGGTGGAGGGCATTCCGCCGGTGTGAGCATTCGACCGATCGACGAGCAAGAAAAAGGCGGGGAGGACATGAGCGAGACGGCACAGGCGACCGGCGCGCCGGCGGGCAAGCCCGCCGAGAAGGAAGCGGACCACCATCCCTACACCAAGCCAAGGGATGCGGCGACGCTGATCCTGGTCGATCGCAGCAGCACTGTGCCGAAGGTGCTGGTCGGCAAACGCCACGACAAGGTCGTGTTCATGCCGGGCAAGTTCGTCTTCCCCGGCGGCCGCGTCGACAAGACGGATCACCGCATCCCGGTCGCAGCGCCCATGCCGGCCGAGCTCGAAGCCAATCTGTTCAAGGGCAAGCCGCAGACGACGGCGTCGCGCGCGAAGTCGCTGGCCGTCGCCGCGATCCGCGAGGCCTGCGAGGAAACCGGTCTCTGCCTGGGACGCAGGGTCGACGGCCCCGCACCGAAGCTTGAAGGTCCTTGGGCGCCATTCGCGCAGGCCGGCCTCCTGCCCGATCCCTCCGGCCTGTTCCTGATCGCCCGCGCCATCACCCCGCCCGGCCGCATCAAACGCTTCGACACCCGCTTCTTCACCGCCGATGCCTCCACCATCACCCACCGCGTCGAGGGCGTGATCCACGCCGATGCCGAGCTGGTCGAGCTGGTCTGGGTCGAGCTCGGCTCCAAGCCGCTCGCCGACCTGCATCCGATGACCAGGAACGTTCTCCACGAGCTCGACCGCCGCCTCGCCACCGGCCCACTCCGCCACGACGCGCCGGTGCCGTTCTTCCATTTCCATGGCGGCAAGATGCAGAAGGACGTGCTGGGCGGTTGAGGCAATCCTCAGTATAGCGCCGCTACGATGCTCAGTCGCGAATGATCGCGGTCACCTCGATCTCGACGCGCGCCGTCGCAGGCGTGAGACCTGCGACCTTCACGAGCGTGCTCGCAGGCCGAATCGTCCCGAACGCTTCGCTATGCGCAAGGGCCACCGCATCGGTATCCGCCATGTCGGTCAAGTACACGACCGTACGCACCACGTGACGGAGCTCCGCTCCCGCCTTCTGCAGCGCTTCGGCGATAAGGCCGATTGCGCTTTGCGCCTGTGCGTAGACGTCGCGATCCAAATCAGGACCGCGCGCAGTCGTTCCGGAGACGAAGATTTGCTCGCCAACGCGGACCGCGCGCGCATAGCCATAGACGTCCTCGAACGGATAGCCTGAGGAGATGTTCAGCCGGTCTGACACGCCGATGGCTCCCTTGTGAATGAGTCCGAAAGGCACTGTTGCCGTTCGTCCCTGCCAGAGGGGCAGGATACTCGGTGGATGCTGGTCGCGGCGAGTGGGCGGCCCCCCCCCACAACAAAGTGTCGTCCCAGCGAACGCCGGGACCCATACCGCGGAATCTTTCGATCGGCCCGGATGGTCGAGACTGTGCCTCACATTCCCTTCACGGAGTATGGATCCCGGCGTTCGCCGGGATGACACCGTTGTTTGGATCGCTTGCTCGGCACGTCATTGGAATGAGCGTGCTACGTCCGCCACCAAAAACGAAATCGTGTTCTGCCGCCGATTGCTGACACGCATGGGCCGAGTTCCTATCTGCCCAAGACAGCAACCATCCGCGGACGACCCTTCATGGCCCCACGTCAACTCAAGCTCGGCGCTTTCATGCGCCCGGTCTCCATCCACACCGGCGCGTGGCGCTATCCCGGCGCCTGGCCGGACGCCAATTTCAACTTCGCGCATCTGAAGCAGCTGATCCGCAAGCTCGAGGCCGGCAAGTTCGACGCCTTCTTCATGGCCGATCACCTGGCCGTGCTGAACATGCCGATCAATGCGCTGAAGCGCAGCCACACCGTGACCTCGTTCGAGCCGTTCACGCTGCTCTCGGCGCTGTCGGCGGTCACCGAGCATATCGGGCTGATCGCGACGGGATCCACCACCTTCGACGAGCCCTATCACGTCGCCCGCCGCTTCGCCTCGCTCGATCACATCTCCGGCGGCCGCGCCGGATGGAATATCGTCACGACGTCCAATCCGGACGCCGCGCTGAATTTCGGCCTCGACGATCACATGGAGCACGCCGAGCGCTACAAGCGCGCCCGCGAGTTCTACGACGTCGTCACCGGCCTGTGGGACTCGTTCGCCGACGATGCCTTCGTGCACGACGTCGAGCAGGGTCTGTTCTTCGATCCCGACAAGATGCATGTGCTCGATCACAAGGGCAAATATCTGAAAGTCCGCGGCCCGCTGAACATCGCCCGTCCCGTGCAGGGCTGGCCCGTCATCGTGCAGGCGGGCGCCTCGGAGGACGGCAAGCAGCTCGCGGCCGAGACGGCGGAGGCCGTGTTCACCGGCGGCGGTAGCCTCGCCGACGGACAAAAGCTCTATGCCGACATCAAGGGCCGCATGGAAAAGGTCGGCCGCGATCCGGAGCATCTGAAGATCCTGCCCGGCGCCTTCGTCGTGGTCGGCGACAGCGTCGACGAGGCCAGGGAGAAGCGCGCTCTGCTCGACAGCAAGGTGCATTACGACAGCGCCATCGCCTCGCTCTCGGTCATCCTCGGCACCGACGCCTCCGGCTTCGATCCCGACGGCCCGCTGCCTGATATCCCCGAGACCAACGCCTCCAAGAGCGGCCGCCAGCGCCTGGTCGATGTCGCCGCGCGCGACAAGCTCACGGTGCGGCAACTGGCGCTGCGGGTCGGCGGCTATGGCGGTCTGTCCTTCGTCGGCACCGCGAGGACGATCGCCGACCAGATGCAGGAGTGGCTGGAAAGCCGTGGGTCGGACGGTTTCAACATCATGTTCCCGTTCCTGCCGGCCGGGCTCGACGACTTCGTCGACAAGGTGATTCCCGAGCTGCAGCGCCGCGGGATCTTCCGGACGGCGTATGAGGGGCCGACCTTGCGGGACAATCTCGGCCTGCCCAGACCGAAAAACCGCTTCTTCGCGGCCTAGGGCCCCCAGAATCTGGCCCTCAAACCTTGACTTTGGGGGCTGGCTGGGTAGGTTGCCGGCCAACGGCGCCCCCTCTTTGGCCGGTGCCCACCCCCGATCCCGATTCCAGAGGTTCAAGACATGGCCAAAGCGGTCACCATCAAGGTCAAGCTCGTGTCGACGGCCGACACCGGCTTCTATTACGTTGCCAAGAAGAACTCGCGCACCATGACCGACAAGATGGTCAAGAAGAAGTATGACCCGGTTGCGCGCAAGCACGTCGAATTCCGCGAAGCCAAGATCAAGTAAGATCGCGGTCTGCTGCGACTTCAACGGGGCCGTTTCGGCCCCGTTTTTTATTGCGCGCGATGCAGCCACTGGATGCGGCCGGAGCCGTCCCGCATCGGATCGGTCCACTCGCCGCGGTCGAATCTCCGTTCCCGACTTAAGGAGCCATCAACCAAACCTGTGCGATTTTGGGGTAGCGACGCACCCGCGAGTCTCGCAGCGTCTCCCTCCTTATCTTACCGGCAGACCAGCGATGACCGATCTTCAGACTTTGCAATCCCGTCTCGATTTTATCGGCATCGACAATGCGACCAGAGAGGCGCTGCGGGAGCTGCGGCCGCTGATCGGCAAGGTGCTGCCTGGGCTGCTGGAGCAGTTCTACGCCCATGTCGGCAAGTACCCGCATCTCGCCAAGATGTTCTCCACCCCGGCCGCCATGCGGCACGCCAAGCAGGCCCAGCACGATCATTGGATGTCGCTGGCGACCGCGAAGTTCGACGATGCCTATGTGAAGTCGGTGACCCGGATCGGGATGGCCCACAACCGGATGGGGCTGGAGCCGCGCTGGTACATCGCCGGCTATTCGCTGATCGTCACCGGGCTGCAGAAGGCGATCGAGACGGAGATCGCGGACGGCTGGTTCGGGGGCCAGTCGGCCCGCGAGAAGAAGGCCGCACTGCAGGCTGCGATCACCAAGGCGGCGATGATCGACATGGATCTCGCCATCTCGGTCTATCTCGATGCGGCCAAGACGGAGCAGCACGTCGCGATGCAGCGCATGGCCGACGAGTTCGAAGCCACCGTCGGCCAGATCATCAACAAGGTTCATGCCGACGCGCGCACGCTCGAGGTCTCGGCCAACACGCTGACCAAGACCGCCGAGCAGACCCAGCAGCTGTCGTCCAGCGCCGCTTCCGCCTCGGGCCAGGTCTCGACCAACGTGCAATCGGTCGCCTCGGCCGCGGAGGAAATGACCTCCTCGGTCCATGAGATCGGCCGCCAGGTCAGGGAATCGACCACCATCGCCAAGGAGGCCGTGCGCCAGATCGAGCAGACGGACGTCGGCATCAGCGAGCTGTCACGCACCGCCGAGCGTATCGGCGACGTGCTCAAGCTGATCACCTCGATCGCCGCCCAGACCAACCTGCTGGCGCTGAACGCCACCATCGAGGCGGCGCGCGCCGGCGACGCCGGCCGCGGCTTCGCGGTGGTTGCCTCCGAGGTCAAGGCGCTGGCGTCGCAGACCGCCAAGGCCACCGAGGAGATCGGCCAGCAGATCGAAGGCATCCAGAACGCGACGCAGTCCTCGGTCGCCTCGATCAAGCAGATCGGCGGCACCATCCAGCAGATCTCGGAGATCGCCGCCGGCATCGCCGCCGCCGTCGAGCAGCAGGGCGCGGCGACGGGGCAGATCTCGCGCAACGTCCAGGAGGTCGCCGGCGGCACCGCGCGAGTCGCCGGCAACATCGACGACGTCAGCAAGGGGGCCAGCGCCACCGGCACCGCCTCGTCCCAGGTGCTGTCCTCCGCGCACTCGCTGTCGCGGGAGAGCGATCACCTCAAGGACGAGCTGGACAAGTTCCTGCGCAAGGTGCGCGCGGCGTAGCCGTGTTCAGCTGAACCGTCGAGCGCATCAGCGCGAGCGTCATAGCCACTCTTCCGCGCCGTAAGATCGGCGGATCACGCTGGGCTGATCCGCCGGACGCACCAGGCGTGCTACATCCCGTGGCTCTGGAACACCGCCGCGCAGCGCTTGCTCAGCTTGGCCCGATTCTGCGTCAGACAATTCTGGACCCCGAAGTCGTCGCCGAGCTGAGTGCGGCAGAAGCGCTTGGCGTCGGGTGCGCACGCCTTCTGCTCCTGCGGCGTGCCCATATGGGCCAGCGCGAATGACGGCAGAACGGACAGCGACACGGCAACCGCAAATATCAGCTTCTTCATCGGGGCTCCTCCTTGGGGCCCAGACAAACGCCTGCGGCGGCGGGCGGTTCCGACGACGTTCGATGCAGAACGGCCGCGCATCGCCCTGCGCTGGTCCGCTCCTCAGACCGCAACCGGACACGCGCGCGACAGCGCGGCGCGGGCGAGCAGCCGCGTCGAGTCCAACGTCGGCAAGGACGAGTTGGTGTCGTCGATGATGAGCGGAATTTCGGTACAGCCGAGCACGACCGCGTCGCAGCCCCGCGCCTTCAGCCGCACGATGATCGCCTGAAACGCGGCGATGGATGACGGCTCGAAGCGGCCGCAGACGAGCTCATCCATGATGATGCGGTTCGCCGTGATACGGTCGGCCTCGTCCGGGCGCTCGAAGGCGAGGCCGTTCGCGGCCAGGCTGTCGGGATAGACATTGCTATCGACCAGCCACTTCGTACCGGTGATGCCGACACGGCTGTAGCCTCTCCTGGCCGCCTCCTTGGCGACCTCGTCCGCGATGTGCAGCCACGGCAGCGGCGAGCGCGGCAGCACGAGCGGCAGCGCCTGGTGGATGGTGTTGTCCGGGCAGATCAGGAAATCCGCGCCGGCCGCCGCGAGCTTGCGGGCCGAGGCCAGCATCAGCTCGGCCACGCCTGCGAGATCGCCGCGATCGAGACATGTCACGTAGTCGGCGAGCGACGGCGTGTGCATCGACACCTCGGGATGCGCATGCGGCCCGAGGACGCCGGCTCCCTCCTTGCAGATGGTGCGATAGCAAAGCGCGGCGCCCTCGGCGGAGCAGCCGACGATCCCGATGTGCTGCGTCATGCGTCGTCCCCTTCTCCTGCTTCCTCGCGGATGATGGTCGAGAGACGCGCGATCTCTCCTCCCTGCTTGCGAGCGCAGCAATCCAGGCTTGTCCCGCGGACGGACTCTGGATTGCGGCGCTGCGCGCGCAACGACGTTGTGGCAACGGCTCGCCGAGCAGGCAAGCCCGCGCGCTGGAACAAGCCGTGACATCGCGAGGGCGGATCACGCAGATCCGCCCTGTCGACGACCACCGCGATGTCCAGCGCCGGCTCGCGCGCAGCTACATCACGCCGCGGGACATCATCAGATGCGTCGTGCTGTCCTTGAGCCTTTCGAGAGCGCGATGAGCGGCAATGTGCTCGATGTCACTTCGGGGCAAACCGATATCCATCAGCTGCGCCTCGCTCAGGTCGCGCAGATGGATGCGCATCCTCCGCAACCGGCGGCCGTCCTGAAACGCCCGCCAATAGTGCGCGAGCAGCCCGAGCGGCCGTGGCGTCGCTGCGCCTCCCGGCGGCCCGGCGGCGTTCTTCTCGGGCACGGCGTTGCGCAGCACCGTGATCGCTGCATCGGGACGCGACGCGGCTGGCACGCCACGCGCGGCGTTCGTCGCAGCGGTCTTGGCGTGATCCAGACCGAGACGTGCGCCGTCGCGCGCGATCTCGGCGGTGAGGTTGGTCTGGGGCGGCATCGGATGCTCCTGCTGTGTGGTGCCGGCAGGGAGCGTGGCCAAACAAAAGGCCCCGTCCGATGCCGGCGGGGCCTGGTGGAATGATCGTGTCGTCGAAAACCTAGCGCACGACTCCTCCCACGGCCCGGCTACGGCGGGTCGTATGTTTGCGGTTGGAGTTGCGCACGACGTTGATCATGGTTTGTAGCTACCACGATGATTGCGCCAGATCAAGGCATGTAGTTCCTGCGCTCGCAGATGAGCACCTATGCGAGGCTTGTGTTCTGCCGAACTCCGCGCACACGACGTCTCCGGCAGAAAGTGTCCAGAAGGAAGCGCGATCTCACCTCCGTCACTGCGAGCGCAGCGAAGCAATCCAGCGTCGTGTGCGGGACCCTGGATTGCTTCGCTGACGCTCGCAATGACGTCGCGGCGACCATCTCGCGCTGTTGGTCGACTGTCCCTGCATCGCCACGGCCTGCGACCGACTACATTCCCCTCCGCGAGACGCCGCCCAGATATCGTGGGTCGTCCCTCAGGCTCTCGAGCATCCGCAGCGCGGCGATGTGCTCGATCTCGGCACGCGTGATGCCGATATCCGTGAGTTCGCGTTCGCTCAGCTCATACAGGCTGTCTCGCACAGTCTTGCGGCGCTGCCGTTCTTGAAGGGCGCGCCAGCACCAGCCGATCAGGCGGATGACCAGCCAAGTCGGCGTGGCCGGCGGACCGGCCGCGTCCTTTTCCGACAACACCTCTCGCAAGGCTGCGATCGACGCTTCGGACTGCGTCGATGGCTGCACGCTGCTGATCGCGCCGGTGACTGATGCGATCGAGAGATCGACGTTGAGCCCTGACACGTGCGCAGCGTCGATCGTCGCGTTGGTCTGATGGGGTGGCATCCTGTGCTCCTGCTGTTATGCCGGCAGGGAGCGTGGCCAAACAAAAGGCCCCGTCCGATGCCGGCGGGGCCTGGTGAGAACATCGCGTCGTCGATCTCCTAGCGCGCGACTCCTTCCATGGCCCGGCCGAAGCCGGTCATGTGATCGAAGTTGACGATGCGGATCGATGTGCTCATGGGACCTGGATACCACCAATATCGGATAAAATCAAGAGCTGTTCCGTATGATGGCACATCTCTGAGGCGAGTATTTCGAACCGATGAGTTTGCGACGTGTCGTAGGGCGGATTAGCGCAGCGTAATCCGCCATTACACGGGCGGACAAGCGGCGGATTACGCTGCGCTAATCCGCCCTACGCAGTTTATCCGCCCAGCCGACGTTCGGGGCATCCCCTTGCAACCCACCCCGCAGCATCGCCCCAACCGATGACGACGTCGTGGTAATTACAGCAGAGGAGGTAACTGGCGTCCTTGTCGAAGACGTAAAATTCCATTGGCGGGCACTCCTCCAGGACACGTAGCAGATCCGCCCCGTTACGGAATGTCCAACACGCGCTCGCCCCCGCCACAATCATCACACATTCGCGCCTGCCGACATACGTTGGGATCAGTTGCCATCCGTCCGTCCTGTGCAGGCCCTGGGGCGCCTCGGAATTGTCCCAGGGCACGTGACCAAGAACATTCACACCGAGACGATCGCGTAGCAGCATCGCCATCGCACGTCGCTGCTCATCATCGAGCAAAGCAGCGACGACCTGTGTTTCGTTGATTGCCCGGGAGATATGGTCAAGCATCGTGATGCTGTTCCAACTGGCCCGATATCGCCTCGCAGGTGTTCCAGCGGATCACGCCGCGCAGATCCACCCTACGGCACTGCCCGAGTGGCTATGAAACGATCCTCGATGAAGCCAGCCAACCAGGCGGCAACACCTCCCAACAGTCCCATCACAAAGGGGTTGGCCTCGACGCCGAAGACGTGAAGGATCGGGAGTCCGCACACCATCAACCCACCAGTCAGAGCGCCAATACGAAGCGGCCTCATCTGTTTCCCCTGAGATCGCGGATGACCTTGGTAACGCATGTTAGCACGAGATAACTGAAGCTCGTAAGCCTATCAACGCCAGCGTGAAAATCATTGGTCATCCTGGAGCTTCGCGCGATCGGAAGTCGATCCTGTCCTCGGCGGTCTCCGGGACTGTCCTGCTCCGAAATACGAACTTCTCAAATAATCTCAACGTGATCGCCGTGGCCGCTCTCCGACCCGCATTTCTCACTTTCTTTTTTTCAGAATACATGCTACACGTCGCCCATCCCACCTCGCCACGAGGGGCGCATCGCGATCGTCACGAGCGTGAGGTGGGCTGCGGTGGGCGTGTCGGGGTGCAGCGTGGCTTGGCCGCGCGGACGAACATCCTGATGCGCACGGTGAAGCCGTGTGGTCCTGGCCTCCCGGTGCTGAGGCCAAGCGGGCGCTGCGACGAAGCGCGCTCGCGACGGGGGCAAGAACGCCGGTCCCCGGGGAGAGCGCGGAGTAAGCCGTAAAGCCATCGCGCAGGGAGGGCCGGATGTCCGGCTCGTACCTGTGGTTCTGCCGCGTGCTTTTTTCTGCACGCGGACCATGGGTGCGACCAGCACCCGGCCTTCCCTGCGCCCTCTGTTCTCGACGAGGGCTTTGAATGGCAAAGCTCGGGCGCGGATGCGTGGCGAGGACGACATGTCATGTACGGAAGCCTGCCGTCCGACCCCGCCGTTACTTTGGCGCAACGACGTCGTACGCACGCCCGATAACCTGCAGCGCGCGTGGCCGTCCTTCGAGACGCAGGCCTGCGGCGTGCTCCTCAGGACGAGATCCGTGGTCTTGGCGCGGTCTTTGAGAGATCTTGGCGAAGCTCTCAACCCTCATGCTGAGGAGCGCCGCTTGCGGCGCGTCTCGAAGCACGAGGCCCGGAGCGGCTCGATGGCAGATGGAGGCCGTTGGACAGATGCGCCGCAGCTTCAGCCGAGGACAGAAAGATCGGAGCCGCCCTGCCCCTCAGCGGCCGCGGCCGGCGGCTTGCGGCAGGAACGGCGCCGGCTGATGCACGGGGGCGATCGCCACCGCGCGGTTGCGGCCCTCGTTCTTGGCGCGGTAGAGCGCATTGTCGGCGCGCTTCATGACGTCGGCGATCGGCTCGCCCTTCTGCTCCAGGGTCGACAGCCCGATCGAGGTCGTGACCTCGATGCGCTTCTCGCCCTTGTGCACCGAGAACGGCTCGTTGGCGACCGACCGCCGCAGCCGCTCGGCGACCATGCCAGCGACGTGCAAATCGGTCTCGGGCATCACGATCACGAACTCCTCGCCGCCATAGCGGCAGGCGAGATCGATGCCGCGGATCGACTTGCGCACCCGCATGGCGAACTCGCGCAGCACGTCGTCGCCGGCATCGTGGCCGTAATTGTCGTTGATCGACTTGAAGTAGTCGATATCGAGCATCATCAGCGCCAGCGGCTTGCCGCGGCTCGCCGCCTGGTCGGCCAAGGTCGCCAGATGCGTCTCCATGTAGCGGCGATTATGCAGGCCGGTCAGCGCGTCGGTGATCGCCATCTCGATCGAGTTCTGCACGTTGTCGCGCAGGTGATCGGTGTAGCGGCGCTTGCGGATCTGGGTGCGGGCGCGCGCCAGCAGTTCGTTCTTGTCGACGGGGCGCAGCAGATAGTCGTTGACGCCGATCTCCAGGCCGCGCAGCAACCGCGAATTGTTCTCCGCCTCGGCGATGGCGAGGATCGGCACGTGCCGGGTGCGCTCCAGCGAGCGCAGCTGGCTGCACAGCCGCAGGCCGTCGTAGTCGTTCAGGTCGAGCGAGACGATGACGAGGTCATAATTGCCTTCGGCGGCGTTGAACACGGCCTCGGCGGGATTGGTCTCGACATCGACGGCATGCTCGGTCGCCAGCATCGGCCCGAGCCGCTCGTAGGACGACGGCCGGTCATCGACCAGCAGCACCTTGCCGCCCCTGCCGCCGTCGGCGACGGCGTTGCGCTCGGGCGCCTGCACGCCGATCTCGAGCGAGGTCAGCGCGCGCATGCGCAGCTCGTCCGTCATCATCTTCAGCCGCGTCAGCGAGCGCACGCGCGCGATCAGCACGACGTCGGAGACGGGCTTGGTCAGGAAGTCGTCGGCGCCGGCCTCCAGGCCGCGCACGCGGTCGGACGGGCTGTCGAGCGCCGTCACCATGACAACCGGAATGAAATGCGTGGCCGGATTCGACTTCAGCCGGCGGCAGACCTCGAAGCCGTCCATGTCTGGCATCATGACGTCGAGCAGGATGATGTCGCATTCGGCGCGCTGGCATATCTGCAGCGCCTCGGCGCCGTTCGCGGCGGTCAGCACGTCGAAATACTCGGCCGACAGCCGCGCCTCCAACAGCTTGACGTTGGCCGGGACGTCGTCGACCACAAGGATACGCGCGGACACTGCAGAAACTCCTTAGCCGATAAAGCGGCGTACCGTTTCAATGAATTTTCCGACCGAGATCGGCTTGGAAAGATAGGCTTCGCAGCCACCCTCGCGGATGCGCTCCTCGTCGCCCTTCATGGCAAAGGCCGTCACTGCCACCACCGGGATGGCACGCAAATCCGGATCGTCCTTGATCCATTTCGTCACTTCCAGGCCCGAGACCTGCGGCAGCTGGATGTCCATCAGGATCAGATCGGGGCGGGTCCGGCGCACGATGTCGAGCGCCTCCACGCCGCTGGACGTCCCGGACGTCTGGTACCCGTGGGCTTCCAACAGATCGCGGAAGAGCTTCATGTTGAGCTCGTTGTCCTCCACGATCAGGACGGTCTTGCCCATCCGCCCCTCCGAATCACTGACACCGGCATGCCCTCTGGCGGACGCCTGTCCACCGCTACTCATCTAATTCAAACTAGCCCCAGATTCGTTCTAACCCGTTAAGTCGGTATTCGATCTTTCCCCGAGATGGTTTCCACTTGCTTGAACCCATTCCGAAGACTCGGGCATGATGGACGCAAAGTAGAGCCGACAAGTTAACGGAAAGGCAAATCCGCCGTTGAAAAAGCCCGTTCGAAATCCGCGCGAAGTCGCTGAAATCGTTGCAGTTCAGGCCCTCGGCTTCCTGGCCGGCGAACCGGAGCGGCTGGGCCGGTTCCTGGCCGAGACCGGGATTGGGCCGGAGACGCTGCGATCCTCGGCCGCCGACCCCAATTTCCTGGTCAGCGTGCTCGATTTCGTGCTGCGCGACGACGAGACGGTAAAGGCTTTTGCCGCCAGCTCCAAGTTACATCCGACCAATATCATGGCGGCGCGGCAGGTATTGGGCGACCGGCAGTGGGAGCGCGACGTGCCGTGACCGCTTCCGCGCCAGAAGGAGCGTCGCGCGCGGTCAGCGGGCCGACCTGCTTCTGCCGCGACTGCCTGACGGATCTGGATGACAACGCGCGCCGCTGCACGGCCTGCGGCTCGCCGCGCCTCGTCCGCCATCGCGCCCTGCCCGCGCTGACGCTGGCCCATATCGATTGCGACGCGTTCTATGCGACCGTCGAGAAACGCGACAATCCCGAGGTCGCCGACCGGCCCGTCATCATCGGCGGCGGCAAGCGCGGAGTGGTGTCGGCGGCCTGCTACATCGCCCGCACCTATGGCGTGCGCTCGGCGATGCCGATGTTCAAGGCGCTGGAGCTGTGTCCCTCGGCGGTCGTCATTCCTCCGGACATGGCGAAATACGTCCGGGTCGGCCGCGAGGTCCGCCAGGCGATGCAGGCGCTGACGCCGCTGGTCGAACCGCTCTCGATCGACGAGGCGTTCCTCGACCTCTCCGGAACCGAGCGCGTCCACGGCATGGTCCCCGCAAAGGTGCTGGCGCGCTTCGCCCGTGAGGTCGAGCAGACCATCGGCATCACCGTCTCGGTCGGCCTGTCCTGCAACAAGTTCCTCGCCAAGATCGCCTCCGACCTCGACAAGCCCCGCGGCTTCGCCGCACTCGACCAGGAGGAAGCGCGCAACATGCTGGCCGACAAGCCGGTCGGCTTCATCTTCGGCGTCGGTCCCGCCACCCAGCAGCGGCTGGCGAATTGCGGCTTCCGCATCATCGCCGACCTGCAGCGCGCCGACGAGATCGAGCTGATGAAGCAGTTCGGCGGCGACGGCCGCAGGCTGTGGCGGCTGGCGCGCGGCATCGACGACCGCAAGGTGGTGGCCGACCGCGGCGCCAAGACGATTTCCAGCGAGACCACCTTCGACACCGACATCCGCGACTACGCAACCCTGGAAAAGATGCTGTGGCGGCTGTCGGAGAAGGTCTCGTCGCGGCTGAAGGCGAGCCAGCTGGCCGGCTCGACCGTCACCTTGAAGCTGAAGACCGCGGACTTCCGCCAGCGCACCCGCTCGCAATCGATCGCGGCGCCGACGCAGCTCGCCGGCAAGATCTTCGCAATCTGCAAGGAGATGCTGGCGCGCGAGACCGACGGCACGGCGTTCCGGCTGATGGGCGCCGGCGTCAGCGCGCTGCGCCCGGGCTCGGAGGCCTCCGACACCGACATGCTCGATCGCCGTTCGGCCTCGGCCGAGCGCGCGATCGATGCGCTACGCAAGAAGTTCGGCCAGGCCGCGGTGATCCGCGGCATCGCCTATGACGGCCCGGAGCAGACGGAATGACGCCCCGATCAATTGCCGCAGGGTTTGCCGTCCTTCGCGTCCTTGACGTCGAACTTGCCGAGCGCGCCGGCGATGACGAAATCATTGTAGTCGAGCACGAGCGCGCGCGAGACGCCGTTCTCGTACAGCTCGAACGACATCGCGTAGACCGGCGTCTGCTCGCCCTCGGCCCGCTTGGCGTCGCGGTCATAATAGCTGACCGTCACCGGCCAGCGCGTCATCTTCTTCATCTCGTCGTTGTCGGTCGAGGCATCGGGCTTGGCGGCCGCCTTGTCGGCCGACACGGCTGCTCCGATCACGGTCAGCGTGTTGTAGACCTTCTCGCCATTGTCCGAGCCGTCGTAGACCGTCAGCTCAAGCAGCGACTTGCCCTCGCGCGCGGCGGCGATGATGCGATGGATCTGCTCGGTCGGAAACACGGTCGAGCCGTCGAGCGTGAAGGTCTTCGCCTCCGGCTGCTTGAGCTTGACGGTGATGTGATCGCCGGTGCGCTCGGCGATGCCGTCGACCGGGCTGGAGGCCTGATCGTTCATGCGCGAGTCGATCTTGAAGCGATAGCTCTTGCCGGCGCCGTCCTCCCAGGCAGTCGAGCGCAGGTCGCTCAGGGTCACCTTGCCCTCGCCGAGATCGAGCTCCGACACTTGGCGGAATTCCGAGGTGTAGCCGTTGCAGGCATTGCCGGAGAAATTGTAGAGGATGCGGCCGCGCGCGCTATTGACGGGGCTCGACCCGCGCGACTTGACCAGGCTCAGGTCATAGAGCGCCTGATGCGGCAGGAACGGCACGGCCGCCCCGGCCGGCGCCGGACCGAATGTGATCGCCGCCACGGCGAGCGCTCCCATCGACAGTCGAAACGAATGAGCCATGAGTTTTCCTCGGAGGACGTATCGCTAAACCGTCACATTAAAGACCGCTGCATTACGTCGCAACTGCGGCTGGCTCACGGAAACGTGCGGTCAAAGCGGCGGATTGGCGTCGGCGCTGGCTGCTTGCATGTCACTAGCAACTGCGCCAAACAGGACCGCGGTCCGGCACGGGATCGGCTTTCAGACGACAGAACGGGGATTTCAGATGGCGGGTACGGTTGAACAGAATCTGACGGCACAGGGCATCACGTTGCCGGCACCAAAGGCGCCGGTGGCCAACTACGTCCCGTTCGTGCGCACCGGCAACCTGCTGTTCGTGTCGGGCCAGGTCTGCCTCGGCGCCGATGGCAAGATGATCGCATCCGGCAAGCTCGGCGGCGGCGTGTCGATCGAGGACGGCTATGCGGCCGCGAAGGGCTGCGGCGTCAACCTGCTGGCGCAGGTCAAGGCGGCGATCGGCGACCTCGACAAGGTCGTGCGCGTCGTCCGTCTCGGCGGCTTCGTCAATTCGGCGCCGGACTTCCTCGACGGGCCGAAGGTCCTCAACGGCGCCTCCGACCTGATGGTCGCCGCTTTCGGCGACAAGGGCCGCCACGCCCGCACCACCGTCGGCGTCTCGGCCCTGCCGTCCGATGCGGCGGTGGAAGTCGAAGGCGTGTTCGAGGTTGAGTGAGAGAGAGCGCATGATCCGGAAAAGTGCGAAACGGTTTTCCGACGAGATCATGCGCCAGCAAAATGGACGGGGCGAATGCGCGCACCTGACTGGCTGACGGCCCGCCCCGTCGCCCATCGCGGCCTGCATGATGCTGTCAGCGGCATCATCGAGAACATGCCGGCCGCCGCGCGCGGCGCCGTGGCCGGCAACTTCGCCATCGAATGCGACATCCAGCTGTCGGCCGATGGCGAGGCCATGGTGCATCACGACTATGATCTCGGACGCCTCACCGAGGGCACCGGCCCGCTGATCGAGAAGACCGCGGCTGAGCTGAAAGCGATCAAGTTCAAGCAGACCGACGAGCAGATGATGACGCTCGGCGACCTCTGCAACCTGATCGCCGGGCGCGTGCCGCTGGTCGTCGAGGTCAAGAGCACGTTCCAGGGCGATCACCGGCTGGTCCGGCGCATGGCCGAGGTGCTGGCGTCCTATTCCGGGCCGGTGGTCGGCATGTCGTTCGATCCGGACCAGGTGCTGGCGCTGCGCGAAACCATGCCGGAGCTGACGCGCGGCATCGTCGCCCAGCGCAGCTACGAGGACGGCTACTGGGCCAAGCTGACCCAGGCGCAACGCGACAGCATGCTGCATCTCAAGCATGGCTTCAGCAGCCAGCCGCATTTCGTCGCCTATTGGGTCGAGCAGCTGCCTGCGCCTGCCCCCTGGATCGCGCGCAACGTGTTCGGCTGCCCGCTGCTGACCTGGACCGTCCGCACCCCCGAGCAGCGCGCCGCCGCAGCCCGCTATGCGGATCAGATGATCTTCGAAGGGTTTACGCCGGAGACGTGACGCCGGCCTTGAACTCGCTGCTGCGATGCACGATCTTGAGGGACCGGCCATTCGAGCGTCGCCGCCGCCGGGACGCCGCTCGTTAGGTTCTCTTAAGGACTCGACTTTCAAGGACTCGATGGCATCACCTGAGATCACGCTCGAAGCCGTCCCCGGGGTCGGCGAAATCCCGGCTGCAGCATGGGACGCCTGTGCCAATCCGGACGGTCGCGTGAGTCCCGGCTCATCTCCCGCCTGCGGCCGCGGCTACAATCCGTTCATCTCACACGCATTTTTCTCGGCGCTCGAAGCCTCCGGCTCGGCCACCCTGCGCACCGGCTGGGCGCCGCGCCATCTGGTGGCGAAAATGGGTGACGAGGTCCTCGGCGTCGTGCCCTGCTATCTCAAGTCCCACTCGCAGGGCGAATATGTCTTCGACCGCGGCTGGGCTGATGCCTATGAGCGCGCCGGCGGGCGCTATTATCCGAAGCTCCAGGTCTCCGTCCCATTCACGCCTGCCAGTGGGCCGCGGCTGCTGATCCGCGCCGACCAGGACCGGGAGTTGATAGGCAACGCCCTCGCCCAGGGCCTGAAGGCGTTGTGCGGGATCAGCGAGGCGTCGTCGGTGCACGTCACCTTCGCCCGTGAATCCGAATGGCAGCTGCTCGCAGCGCAGGGTTTCCTGCAACGCACCGACCAGCAGTTCCACTGGCACAACCAGGGTTTTTCCAGCTTCGACGATTTCCTGGCGACGATGAATTCGCGCCACCGCAAGGCGATCAAGCGCGAGCGCCGCGATGCGCTCGGCGCCGGCATCAGCATCCATTGGCTGACCGGCAAGGACATCACCGAGGATGCCTGGGACGCCTTCTTCGATTTCTACATGGAGACCGGCTCACGCAAATGGGGCCGGCCGTATCTGACCCGCAAGTTCTTCGCGCTGATCGGCGAGAGCATGGCCGAAGACGTGCTGCTGGTGATGGCCAAGCGCGACGGACGCTGGATCGCCGGCGCCATCAACTTCATCGGCTCGGACACGCTGTTCGGCCGCAACTGGGGCGCCATCGAGCATCACCCGTTCCTGCATTTCGAGGTCTGCTACTACCAGGCGATCGATTTCGCGATCCAGCACAAGCTGGGGGTGGTCGAGGCCGGCGCCCAGGGCGAGCACAAGATCGCGCGCGGCTACCTGCCGCAGACCACCTACTCCGCGCACTACATCGCCGATCGCGGCCTGCGCCGGGCCATCGACGACTATCTCAAGCGCGAGCGCGCCTATGTCGAGGAGGCCGGCCGCGAGCTCGCCGAATCCGGACCGTTCCGGAAAGGGATGGACGAGCCGTCTTGACCGGCGACACGTGCCGGTGAGAGTAAGGCGCACCAAGAGGAACCGCTTAAGGGACTGCCCATGACCGCCTACGATCCCAACAATCCGTTCGCGAAGATCCTGCGCGGCGAATTCCCCTGCACCAAGGTCTATGAGAACGACCACGTGCTGGCGTTCCTCGACATCATGCCGCGCGTGCCCGGCCACACCCTGGTGATCCCGAAGGCCGCTGCACGCAACATCCTCGACATCACCGAGGAGGACTATCTCCACGTCGGCCGTGCCGTGCGCACCATCGCCCGCGCCGCCAAGACCGCGTTCGCCGCCGACGGCATCACCGTGCAACAGTTCAACGAGCATGCCGGCGGGCAGATGGTGTTCCACCTCCACGTCCACATCATGCCGCGCCACAACGGCGATTCCCTGCTGCCGCCCGCGAGCCGCAAGGAAGATCCGAAGGTGCTGGAGGAGAATGCCGCGAAGCTGATCGCCGTGCTCAAGGGCTGATCACGCCTCGTCGAGCCCGATGTCCAGCGCGGCCGACGAATGCGTGATCCAGCCGACCGAGATCAGGTCGACGCCGGCCGCGGCGATCGCGGGTACGGTCTCCACCGTGATCCGGCCCGAGGCTTCCGCGATGGCCTTGCCGCTGATCATGCCGACGGCGGCTTCGAGCTCCGCCGGCGTCATGTTGTCGAGCAGCACCGCATCGACGCCCAGCGTCAGCGCCTGCTCGAGCTGCGCCAGAGTGTCGACCTCGACCTCGATCTTGACGAGATGGCCGGCATGGGCCTTCGCGCGCGTGATGGCAGCCTTGATGCCGCCGGCGATGGCGATGTGGTTGTCCTTGATCAGCACCGCGTCATCGAGCCCGAAGCGGTGATTGCCGCCGCCACCCGCGCGCACCGCATATTTCTCCAGCGCGCGCAGGCCCGGCGTGGTCTTCCGGGTGCAGACGATCTGCGCCTTGGTCCCTATCACCGCGGCGACCAGGGACGCCGTCGCGCTGGCGACCCCGCTCAAACGGCAGAGGAAGTTGAGCGCGACGCGCTCGCCGGTCAGCAGCGCCCGTGCCGGGCCGCTGATGGTCGCGATCGCGTCTCCCGGCGTCACGACGCTGCCGTCCGGTCGCACGATCTCCATGCGCACGTCCGGCGAGACGGTCTGGAAGGCGCAGCGCGCCACATCGAGACCTGCGATCACCCCGTGCTGGCGCGCCCTCAGCTTCAGCGAGGCGCGCTGCTCGGCGGGGACGATGGCATCGGTGGTGATGTCGCCGGCGCGGCCGAGATCCTCGAGCAGAGCCATGCGCACCAGCGGCTCGTAGAGCAAGGGCGAGAGAGGATTGAGAGTCATGGCACTGCGCTCCTGAACGGCGTCTGCTCCGCCTCGACAATGTCGCGTGCAACGGCGACCGCCTCGGACAGAGTGAAGCTGGACGGCTGCGCGACGCGCAGCGTGTCCGGACGATCGCTGCGGAAATGCGCGCCGCGGCTCTCCTCACGGGCATGGGCCGCGACCGCAAGCATCAGGCCGACCAGCGCAGGATCAGCCGCGGGCCCGGCCTGCTCTGCCAGCGGAAGCAGGCTGCTGACGGCAGCCGCGATCGTGCGACGCTCGCGCATCACGCCGAGCGCATGCGACAGCAGCGGCCGTACGGCCGACGGATCGGACGCCGGCGGAATTGCCGCCACCTCGCACGGCTTGCCTGCACGCTGCGGCGCGCCGGCCACGCTTTCGGCCACCCATTGCGCGCAGACGATCGCTTCCATCAGCGAGTTGCTGGCGAGCCTGTTGGCGCCGTTCAGGCCGGTGCGGCTGGCCTCGCCACAGGCCCACAAGCCCTCGACCGTGCTGCGTCCCATCGCGTCAACAGCGATGCCGCCCATATGATAGTGCACGGCCGGCCGCACGGGGATCGGATCGCGCGCGGGATCGATGCCCGCCATGCGGCAGAAGGCGCTGATCACGGGATAGCGCGCAGCGAAATCCTTGCCAGGCTTCTCGCGCGCATCGAGGAACACGCGGTGGCCTTGCGCACGGCGGCGCCATACCGCCCGCGCCACCACGTCGCGCGGCGCCAGCTCAGCGCCGGGCTCGTCGGCCATGAAGCGCGTGCCAGTGTCGTCGATCAGGACGGCGCCATCGCCGCGGATCGCCTCGGTGAGCAGCGGCAGCGGCCGCGACGGCCCGTCGAACGCCGTCGGGTGAAACTGCACGAATTCGAGGTCGGACAGCACCGCACCAGCCCGCGCCGCGAGCGCGAGGCCCTGGCCGAAACAGCCGGCCGGATTGGTGCTGTCGAGGAACAGGCCGCCGATGCCGCCGGTTGCGATCACGACGCGTGTCGTGCCGAGGATCAGAGCCTCACCGCCGCGCGCCGCAGCCACGCCCTGGATCGCGTTGTCATTGACAATCAGCCGGCGCGCCTCGACGCCTTCGAGCAAGGTCACCGAAGCACAACGCCGCACAGCCACGATCAGTGCGCGCATGATCTCGCGTCCCGTGCCGTCGCCGGTCGCATGCACGATCCGGTTGCGGCTGTGTGCGGCCTCCAGGCCCAGACGCCAACGTCCATCCGCACCTCGGTCGAACGCAACGCCAAGCTGCGCGAGGCGCTCGACCGCGGCCGGAGCTGCTTCGATGATGCGGCGCGCAGCGGCCTCGTCGCACAATCCCGCTCCGGCGGCGAGCGTGTCCTTCAGATGCAGCCCCGGATCATCGTCATCGCCAACCGCCGCGGCCAGTCCACCCTGCGCCCACATGCTCGACGCCTCCGCGCCGAGCGGCGATTTCGACAACAGCACGACCGGCTCGGGCGCAAGCGCAAGCGCCGTCATCAGACCTGCGGCACCGCCGCCGATGATCACGGGACGGCCGATCAACGCCGAAACATCGATGCTCATGACGCCAGCATCCTTTCCACCGAGCGCCGCGCGCGCTCGGCCATCGCGGGATCGATCGTGACCTCGTGCATGTTGGTCTCGAGCGCATGGCGGATGTTCTTCAGGGTGATCCGCTTCATGTGCGGGCACAGATTGCAGGGACGGATGAACTCGATGTCGGGATGGAGCACGGCGACATTGTCGCTCATCGAGCATTCCGTCAGCAGCACCACCCGGGCCGGCCTTCTTGCTCCGACGAAGTCCGACATCGCCGCGGTCGAGCCGGCGAAGTCGGCCTCCGCCACGACCTCCGGCGGACACTCCGGATGCGCAAGCACGGTGACACCGGGATGGTTGTCGCGCAGCGCGCGGACGTCGGCGGCGCTGAAGCGCTCGTGCACCTCGCAATGCCCCTTCCAGGCCGTGATCCTGACCTTTGTCTGTGCGGCGACGTTCCGCGCGAGATATTCATCCGGCAGCATGATGACGTGATCGACGCCGAGCGACTCGACCACCGCGCGTGCGTTGCCGGACGTGCAGCAGACGTCGGACTCGGCCTTCACCGCCACCGACGTGTTGACATATGCGACCACGGGCACGCCGGGGTGGCGCGCGCGCATCAGCCGCACGTCGTCGGCGGTGATCGATTCCGCCAATGAGCAGCCCGCCTTTACGTCGGGGATCAACACCGTCTTGTCAGGATTGAGCAGCTTGGCGGTCTCGGCCATGAAGTGGACGCCGGCGAGCACGATCACCTCGGCATCGACCTTGGTCGCTTCGCGCGCCAGCAGCAGGCTGTCGCCGACGATGTCGGCGACGCCGTGATAGATCTCGGGCGTCTGATAGTTGTGCGCCAGCACCACGGCATTGCGCTGGCGCTTCAGCGCCAGAATGGCTGCGACGTCGTCCTCGAAGACGGCCCATTCCGGCGGCGGGATCACCCGCCTCAGACGCTCAGCAAGCGGTGCATTCGGCGCGACGGCAGGCAGGACAAGCTCGGCCATTTATACTCTCCGTGAGCATAAGATGCCTTATACTTATCCTGAGCATAAGCCTTGTCAAGAGCGGGAGATCAAGACCGCGAGAGCGGCAGCTTGGTTCCGACCACCGCCCGCTCGGCCAGAACGCCCTGCCTGAAGCGAAACAGCTTGGCCGGCCGACCGATCGTGTCGGCAGCGATTGCGCCTGTCTCTTCAACCAGTTCCTGCTGCTCGATGAGGCGGCGGAAGTTCTGCTTGTGCACGAGCCGGCCGGCCAGTGCCTCGACGCTGCGCTGCAATTGCAGCAGTGTAAATTCTTCCGGCATCAACTCGAACACGACCGGCCGGTATTTGATCTTGGCGCGCAGGCGGGCAATTCCGGTGGCGAGAATCCGACGGTGATCACCGATCATGGCGCGGCCGGGCACCTCCGCTTGGCTGGCCTCCTTCTCGCGCGTACTCTCGGGAATCAGCGCAGCCTCGTACAGCAGCTCATACCGCTGCAGCGCCAATTCCTCGTTCCACTCGCGGCCATCGAGACCGAAAGTGATCGCTGCGCGCTGCCACCTTGTCTTCTGCAGCGCCGGCTGGTCGGCGGCTCGCGCCCAGGCCTTCAGCTTCGGCGCGATGATCTTGGCCAGGATCGTCGGCGGTCCGTCGCGATGATCCTCCCACGGGAAGTAGTCGTACCATGACGACCATTGCGCATCCGCGCCCTCGCGCCCCTCTTCCTCGCGTGTCAGGCCGAGATAGCTGATGGAGATACGATGCGGCGCGTCGGGATCGCCGCCGCGACCGCGGTCGGCGAAGGTGTAGAGCTGCTCGACATAGCCGAGCGGATGGCCGGTCTGCGCCTTGACCCAGGCGCGCAGGCCCATCTGCAGCGAGCGGTGCGCGAACTGAAACGGTCCGCTCGGCAGCGCCGCAGCGTGCTCGATCGTCATGATCTTCGGATGGCCGTCGGTCACCGCCACCAGCACGGCGACGAGGTCCGCCGTGATCGCATCCAGAGCCGTCACCGTCTTCTGCGGCCGCTTGTTCACCTTCGACATCCGGATCTGTCGGTCCTATTTGTCATCCTCACCCGCCGCCGCCGGCGTGAACACACAATGATCCGGCTTCAGGTCGATCAGCGGCGTCTCGTCGAGGCAGTCGAGACCGCGCACCAGCACGGTGCTGCCTTCCAACGCGACGAAGCGGACGGTCGACACGCCGATCGGATTGGGACGCACCGGCGAGCGCAGCGCGAAGGTGCCCCGGGTCTCGCCGTCATGATGGCGCGGGCTCTGCTTCACGAGATTCCGGCGCGCCCGGTTGAGCCAGTACAGCACCTGGAGATGGCTGAAGGCGTCGATGCCCTGCAGCGCCGGGACCCAGGGCTCGAAAATCTCGAGCCGGCATACCGGCCCCTCGAAGCTGCCCTGCCGCGGCGTCTCGAGCCGCGAGGTCCAGGGCGTGCGGATGCGGCCGATGAAATACAGCGTGGCGTCGCGCGGCTGGGGCGCGTCGACGGCGACTTCTCCCGGGCGGAGATCGGTATCAGTGGTCATTGCGGAGTCCTTGGGTCTTCCCGGCAATCTATCCGAACCTCGGCTCACCGCAATTGCGGTTGCGCAAGATCGCGCAACTCAGCCGAGCCACCATTTGCCGGCCAGCATGACGGCCTCGCCGCAGACGACACCGGCAAAGATCGAGCGGCGGCTCGCCATGAAGGCCGCAAGGCCGGCAACGACCGCGCCGTAGCGCAGGCCCCATGGCACGCTGGCGAGCGCGCCCGGCGGCTGCACCAGGATCTGGGCGATGACCCCAGCCAAGATGGCGGTCGCGACCGCCTTGACCCACATCAGCAGGTCCGAGCCCTCGTCGAGCCCGCTGCCGAACCACAGCCCGAGCAGGCGCCAGATCTGGTTGGGGATCACGCCCGCCACCAGCAGCACCACGAGCGCATGCCAATCGCCGATGAAGTCGCTCATGCCGGCCCCCGCCGCTCGCGCCATTTGTGCGCGCCGAACGCGAGCGTTCCGGCGACGACGCCGCTGACCAGGATATCGACGCCGCTGTTGAGCTGGGCCGCCACGGGATACAGCACGAGGCCAAGGCCGAGCGCGAGCACGTCGGCCAGCTCCCTGGCGTTGCGCAGGGTCGAGAACAGGAACGCCAGCGGCGTCAGCAAGAGCACCGCGGCGCCGAAGGTCTGCGACAGGTTGGCGGCGAGAAGATAGCCGATGATGGTCGCGATCAGCGCAATCCCCATCAGGCCGGTACCGAGCCCATGCACGAAGGCGATGCGGCGCTCGCGCGGCACATGCGGCAGGAAGCGATAGCATTCGACCCACAGGGTCACGGCGGTGAAATGCGCGATCAGCACCAGGTGCCGCCGCTTGGTCTGCGGCGAGCGGATCAGCGGCAGCACCGCCACCACCATCGGAAACAGCCGGATCGCGCTCATCGTGACCGCGATCGCCGATTGCAGAATGGTCTGGCCGGAGCCGAGCGTGGAGACCAGGATGATCTGCGCCGGCCCGGCCCAAACCAGTACCGTGCTCAGGATCGCCCAGAGCATGCTGAAACGGGTATCGTGGGCGAGCGCGCCGATGCCGATGAAGGTGACGAACAGCACCACTGACAGGATGGTCGCTGACGTCGCGCGCAGCCCCCAGCCGAAGGCGCGCAGTGAACCATGCCATTGCGGCGAATCGAGCGGAGGAAGTGTCACGGGCGGCCCAGCGGAACGAACCGCGATAAGGCTGGCGAAAGCCGCTCGCGTCAACCGCCATCAGGCGCGCGCGGGTCTGCGTCCGGCGCAGCCATTCCCACCATCCCCACGCGCGGCGCCGCACGAGCTCTATCCGGAGCGATTGCGCAGCACGAAGCAGGCGCCACCGGCTCCGCGGATCCGGCTGCAGAGCGCGTCGGCCTCGGCCCGAGTCTCGGCGCCGATTCGCACCTGGTAGAAGGCGTGGTTGCCGCGCGAGCGCATCACCGACGACAGCAGGCTCGGGTCGCGGTCGCCGATGACCGGGCCAAGCCTCTTGATCGCCCGCGAATACATCGCGAGCGCCTTGTTGCGGTCGAAGCCTGCAGCCAGTTGGACGCCCCATGGTTTCGCGGCCGACAGCGCCACATGCTGCTCGAGCTCCGTGACGAACGGATTCGGCGCGCGCTTCAACATCGCCATCAGCTGACGACACGAGGTCGGCGGCGGGCTCGGCGGCGTCTTGCCGCCGCTGCCGGCGGCCGCCCACTCGTCGATCGTGGCGCCCGTGATGGCCGAAACGTAGTTGCGGGTCTCCCAGGGCATCTGCCCCTTGCCGGTGAGCCAGTCCTGCACCCGGCGCGGCCCCGCATTGTAGGCCGCCGCCGCGAGCCCGAGATTGCCGAACTGATCGCGCAGCTCGGCCAGGAACTGCGCCGACTTCGGCAGCGCCTGAACCGGATCGAACGGATCGAGCAACTGGCGCTGGTTCGCCGTGCCCGGCATGAACTGCGCAATTCCCTGCGCCCGCTGCCCGTTGCGCGTGACCGGCCCGACTGCATCGCTCTGAAAGCGGCTCTCCTGCCAGATCACGCGAGCGAAGAATTCGAGCGGCAGATCATTCGCCTTGGCTGCGGATTCGATCATCAGGCAGATCGCCTCGCGGGTGCCGCTTTCCTTGGACTCCTCGGCCTTGATCTCCGGGCCCTCTGCCGCCGCGTCTGCCGGCTTCGCAGTCTCGTGCGGCGCGTCCTGCTGCGCGCCGTCCTTCGGATCAGCCGGCACGGCAACGTCACGGTCTGAGCCCTGCTCCGCCGCCACGCCGGACAACGGCCCGGTCAGGATCAGGGCAAGGCCGAGACAGGCAATGCGAGCAACCGAAAACATGGAAGGCATCGTGAGCGCGGTGCAATGGTTGGAATTCTGTCGACAGACAAAGCCCAGGACCATGCGGGGTTCCACCGCGCGGCGCCTTGACACAGCGAATGAGCCGGCTAGCAATCCGAAAATCCTGCAGGGAGCGCGACGGATGACCGCACCGACCGACGACAGACTCGGCTTCGCGCCCGAAAGCGATGCGCCCTTGTCCTACATGGCGCGCACGCGCGACTACTATCTCGCGATCGGCTATGACACGCCCTATCGCTGGGCTCACTACACGTCGGCGCCGTTCCATCCCTTGCGCAAGCCGCTCGCGCAGTCGCGCGTCACCGTTGTCACCACGGCCGCGCCGTTCGATCCCGCCAAAGGCGATCAAGGCCCCGGCGCGCCCTACAATGGCGGCGCCAAGTTCTACTCCGTCTATGACGGCGATACGTCGGCGCAGCACGACCTGCGCATTTCCCACATTGCCTATGATCGCGCGCACACCAGCGCCGAGGATCCCGGCACCTGGTTTCCGCTTCCACAGCTCATCAGGCTGGCGCGTGAGGGCCGCATCGGCGCGGTCGGACCGCGCTTCTTCGGCGCGCCGACCAATCGCAGCCAGCGCGTGACGATCGAGACCGATGCGCCGGAGATTCTTGCGCGCTGCCGCACCGACGAGATCGACGCCGTCGTGCTGGTGCCGAACTGTCCGGTGTGCCACCAGACCGTGAGCCTGGTGGCCCGGCATCTCGAAGCGAACGGCATCGCGACCGTCGTCATGGGCTGCGCCAAGGACATCGTCGAGCACGCCGCAGCACCGCGCTTCCTGTTCTCGGATTTTCCGCTCGGCAATTCCGCCGGCAAGCCGCACGACGCGGCCTCACAGGCCTTCACGCTCGAGCTCGCCTTGCGTGTCATCGAGAGTTCACCAGCCGCACGGACGACCGTGCAATCGCCTTTGCAGTGGAGCGACGATCACGGCTGGAAGCGCGACTACAGCAATCCGGCCATGCTCGCGCCGGAAGAGCTGGCGCGGCGGCGCGCCGAATTCGATGCGCAGAAGGCGATCGCGCGGCAGGTTCGTGGAAAGCAGGTGTGAAAGCCACACTCGCGTGAAACTCGCCCGGGAATTTCTTCGGATAATGCTGATTGCGCTTGCCGTCCCGCTCCAGTTGCGCTTGAGTTCCCTCGGGTTTCAAGGGGGCAGTACCAAATGAGAGTTGTAGCGTTCGTAGCGCTGTGCGCCGCGCTGGGAGGTTGCGCGTCCGTAACGCGGGGTACAACCGAGACGATCAGCGTCGCGTCGACGCCGTCCGGGGCTGAGGCCACGATCGCCGGTCTCGAAGCGCCGATGACCTGCACGACGCCCTGCTCGTTCGTCGCCAAGCGCAATGCCGACATCTCCGTCACCATCGAAAAACCGGGCTACGAGACCCAGATCATCCCGTTGACCAAGGACATCCCGGCGACCGGCGCGGCCGGCTTCGCCGGCAACATCTTAGCGGGCGGCCTGATCGGCATGGGTGTGGACGCCGCGACTGGCGCGGCGACCGACCACAAGCCAAACCCGGTGATCGTCACCTTGCAGCCGCGCATGGCGGCGCCGGCAGGCCGTGCGCAGCGGCCGCCGCGGCGGTCGGCCCCGCCGCCGGCACAACCGGAGGCCGGGACCTAGCGCTCGCCAAGCCTGTCAGCCAGCCGCCGATTGCGCCTCGCCGGGCGTGACCGCGTCGACCGGCAGCGCGAAGGCCTCGACCCGGTTGAGCGGCTTCTTGTTGAGCAGCAGCCGGGTCACGTCGGGGCGAGAATAGTGTCCCGCCGGATCGGCGGCGTTCTTGGCGATGCCGATCATGCCGAGATCGATCTCGGCGATCAGCAACCCCTCCTGCTCCGGCGGCAGCTTCTCCGCAAGCGAAGAGCCGTCTGGACCGAAGATCGCGGCGTGGCCGCCGCCGACATGCAGCAGCGCGTGCTTGTCGGGTCGGTCACACAGTTCGTCGATCATCGCCTGCGAGACGGTGGCGCACGGCGCCAGCACGAAGCACGAGCCCTCGACGGCATAGACGCGCGAGGCGGCGTTGTTGACCTCGGCGCCGAGCGCCGGCGCGAACGGATCGTACAGCGAGAAGCTCGGCCAGGCCGCGACATGCACCTGCTCGTTCTGGGCATACATCGCGTATTTCGATAGCGGCTGCAGATGCTCCCAGCAGCACAGCGCACCGATCCGGCCAATGTCAGGCCGGTCGTGCACGGCGAGATCGCTGCCATCGCCCTCGCCATAGACGGTGCGCTCGGCATGGGTCGGCCGCAGCTTGCGGCGCCGGGCGATGGTCTCGCCGTCCGGGCCGATCAGCCATTGCGCGATGTAGAGGCTGCCGCCGTCGCGCTCGGACAGTCCCAGCACGGCCGTGAGCCTGGCCTTGCGCACGGCGGCGCGCAGCGCCTCGGCCTGCGGGCTGTCATAGGCCAGCGAATTGTCGAAATAGCGCTGCACGAAGCCACGGCCGATGCACCAGGCCGGCGAGTCCATCCAGATGTGCCAGGGATAGCCGGGGATGAAGACCTCCGGAAATGCGATCAGCTTGGCACCTTTGTCGGCCGCCTCCTCGATCAGGCCGATGGTCTTCTCGATCGAGGCGTCCAGGTCGAGCCAGGCCGGCGCTGCCTGCACCACCGCAACCTTGTATTTCGGATGTGCCAGTCCCATCTCGCGTCTCCCCTCTTCCGGATCGGCGGCGCCGCGCGCCGCATTCGCAGGGGAGTATTGACCTCGGCGATCATTCGCGCTCGTCTTGGAGGGAACGAAAACTCGACTGCGGCCGCCAGGGAGAGACCAGCCGGCCCAGAACTTGCTGCATTTCCGACGATCCACGCGACACAGAGGCGGAGGGAGACGGAGCGATGCCGGTCCTGTTCACCACGGACGGAAGCCCGGGCCACCGCCGGCTGGCGCTGTGGCAGGACATCGTCTGCGACGTCTATGTCGGCCTCGACTGCACGTCCGATCTCGGCAGCGCATTTCGGGGCTCGGTGACCCACACCGCGTTGGGACGGGCCGTCTGCTCCGAGGTCGCCTCGAACCGGCAGCGCGTGCACCGGACCTCGCAGCGAATCTCTCGGGCGGATGCCGACTTCGTCCTCGTCGCGCTCGGGCGAGAGGGAATCGGCGGCGTCGTTCAGGATGGCCGCGACACCGTGATCCGGCCCGGCGAGTTCGCGATCTACGACCCGACCCGGCCCTATGAGCTGCAGTTCGACGCCGCGTTCAAGCAGATCGTGTTCAAGCTCCCGCGCGAGATGCTGCAGCGCCGGATCGGCCCGACGGAAACCGTGACGGCCATCAGCTTCGGCCCCGATAGCCCGCTCCAGCCGCTCGCCCATGATTTCATCGTCAGGCTCTGCGAACGCGCCGAGCACATCGGCCCCGAGCATGCCGAACCTCTGGCCGACCAGGCTGCCGACCTGCTCGCCATGACCTTGGCCGAGCGGCTTCGCGCACAGCCCCTGCCCGCCTCGAGCCATCGCGCAGCGCTGCTTTATCGCATCAAGGCGCACATCCGCACCCGGCTGCCCGACGCCGACCTCTCACTGCCGGAGATCGCACGCGAGCTCGGGCTATCGGCGCGCTACGTCAACGATCTGTTCTCGGACGAGGAGACGTCGTTCCAGCGCTTCGTGCTGGCTGAGCGGCTCAAGCAGTGCCGGCGCGATCTCGGCTCGCCGATGCTGGCGCATCGTCAGATCAGCGAAATCGCCTTGTCCTGGGGCTTCAACGATCTCTCGCATTTCGGCCGCGTGTTCCGCGAGCAGTTCGGCCTGTCGCCGCGCGAGTGGCGGCGCAGCGCCGTAAAGCGCTGAGCTGGCCGCAACGCGCCCGCCTCACGCGCTCGTGGCGCTGTTCGCGCCCTCGGCTTGTGCGCGGTGGCGATCGGCCGTCAGCGCGGCGGATCAGCGCGCAAGGCATCAACCAGCCAGTCACGAAAGGCACGCATGCCGGACGTCGGTTCTTTCGACTTCAACCAGGTCAGCCAATAAGAACCGGCGGCGACCTCAGCCGCAAACGGCCTGACCAGCCGACCCGTCTCGAGCTCGCAGTTGAACATGGCGATCGGAACCAGGCCAACGCCGACGCCGCGCGCGGCCGCTTCGGCCATCGCGACGGAGCTGTCGAAGATCGGCCCCTGGATCATCGGGCATGGAGCGCCCGCGACTGCAAACCATAATGGCCATTCCTCGGCGCGATACGACCGCAGGAGATTTTCGCCCGCGAGGTCCGACGGCGCGCGCAGACGACTCGCGACATCGGGATGACAGACGGGCGACAGCGGGGCAGACATCAGATGGATGGCCTCAGTGCCGTGCCAGGAGCCGTCGCCGAAGCGAAGCGCGATGTCGAGCCCGTCTCCGGCGATATCGATGCGGTTGTTGTTGGTGAGGAGGCGCAGGTCGATATGGGGGTGCGTATCTCGAAAGCCGTCGAGGCGTTGCAACAGCCATCCCGTTGCAAAGGTGCCGACACAGCCGACGGTCACGACCTCGCGGGTTCCCTTCGCTTCGATGCGATCGATCGCGCCGCTGATGCGACTGAACGCATCGTTGAGGACGGGAAACAGAGCCAGGGCTTCGTCGGTCAACGTGAGGCCACGCGGCAGGCGCCGGAACAGGTGAGCGCCCAACATCTGCTCAAGCTGTTTCACCTGGTGACTGATCGCGGTCTGCGTGACCCTGAGCTCCAAGCCTGCCTTGGTGAAGCTCAGATGCCGGGCGGATGCTTCGAAGGCCCGCAAGGCGTTCAAAGGGAGATGGCTGCGGATGGGCATGATGGCCAAGTTCTGCTCATGGCTCGACGAATAAATGATCGTTTGTCAGTCGTCACCTCGTTCGGCAGGTTCGCGCAGTCACTGGAGAATGAACATGCTGACGAGACGGCATCTGAGTCTTGGAATCCTCGGGATGGTGGCTGCGGCGAGCGGGCTGCCATCACCTGCGGCGAAGGCGGCGGCCGACCGAAGGGCGCATCTGGAAGGGGAACTCGCCCGCATCGAGCGCGAGAGCCTCGGACGGCTCGGCATCGCCGTCCTCGACTCCGAAAGCGGGTTCGAGGCGGGCCTGCGCTCGGCCGAGCGCTTTCCGATGTGCAGCACGTTCAAGTGTCTGGCTTCCGCGGCTGTCCTGAAGCGCGTCGACGCCGGCGAACTGCATCTCGACACGCGCGTCCCGTTCGAGGCGAAGGATCTCGTAACATATTCGCCGGTGACCAAGGAGCACGTCGGCCGCGGCATGACACTCGCCGAGCTCTGCGAAGCTGCGCTCACCCAGAGCGACAACACCGCGGGAAATCTCCTGTTGCGGCAGATCGGCGGTCCTGCGGGTCTGACGCGTTTTGCCCGATCGATCGGCGACGAGATCAGCCGCCTGGACCGCTGGGAAGTTGAGCTCAACGAGGCGCTGGCCGACGACCCTCGCGACACGACCAGTCCGGCCGCCATGCTACAGAACCTGCGCCGCGTGCTCCTTGGCGAGGTCTTGTCGACGAATATGCGCCAGCGATTGACGGACTGGATGATCGCCAACAAGACCGGCGACACTCGGCTTCGCGCCGGTGTGCCGCGTGACTGGCGCGTCGCCGACAAAACGGGCGCTGGGGACCGCGGCACGACCAACGACGTCGGCATTCTCTGGCCCCCGGGCCGCAAACCGGTTCTGGTCACGGCCTATCTGACTGGTTCACAGGCGTCTCCCGAGGATCGCAACGCAACGATCGCGAAAGTCGCGCGGGCGGTTGCAGACGTCGTGATGGGACAGGCTGGGTAGTTCGAGCATCCGGCTTCCGAGCCCCTCCGGAAGCCGGACATCAGACCCAAGATGTTCGCCATGGCGGCGCAACGATTGGGCAGGCTAAGCTGCGGCCGGCCCACGTCATCGGAATGTGCGGCCGCTGCCGGGATCGATCCGATGCGCCGCTTTGCCATGAAGGCCCTGTTCTCCCTGCTGACCTTGCAGCGGGACGACGAGACACAGCTGCGCTGGGACCGGATCGTCCTGATCGGCTCGACCCTGGTGACGATCGGGCTGATCGCCCTATATGCCTATAGCAAGGCCGAGGGCCGCTGGTAGCCGGGCGCAAGACACGCGAGAACGAGTTCATGAGACGACGAATGGGGTTCGCCTGCCTGCTGCTGGCGTTCGCGTCGACCGCCAGCCATGCGCTGGACAGCGAGCAGAAGCGTGGAAAAGCGCTCTTGCAAAGCCTTTGCAGCCGATGCCATGCGGTAGGTCTCACAGGCGCCAGCCGGCACCCCGACGCGCCCCCGTTCAGGACCTTCGGTGACAGCAAGCTCTACGACGAGGATTTTGCCCAGCGGCTGCAGACCGGCCTGTCGACCATTCACAAGGACATGCCGAGCTTCCAGTTCGAGCGGCCCGAGGCGGAAGCCGCGGTCAATTATCTCAGGACCATTCAGGCCCGCCCCAAACGGCGGTGACGCGGCGGCGCGGTCCGCCGGCGTGGAACGGGGCTTGTGCGGCGCGGTTGCCCGTTCCCGTCCATTGCCCGCGGCCCGGCTGCGGCCGGAGCCCGCATGAACACGCCGACGACCACGGGTCTGCACGCCGACGGACTGCCGCTGCCGCAGCGCACCTGGGCGATCGTGACGATCGCCCTCGGCATCGTGCTGGCCGTGATCGACGGCGCGATCGCCAATGTGGCGCTGCCGACGATCGCCCGCGACCTCAATGCGAGCCCTGCTTTTTCGATCTGGATCGTCAACGGCTATCAGCTCGCGGTCACGATCTCGCTGCTGCCGCTGGCCTCGCTCGGCGAGATCATCGGCTATCGGCGGGTCTATCTCGCCGGCCTCGTGCTGTTCACGGCTGCCTCCGCCTTCTGTGCGCTGGCCGACAGCCTGCTGCTGCTGACGCTCGCGCGCATCCTGCAGGGCTTTGGCGCCGCCGGCATCCTCAGCGTCAACTCGGCGCTGGTGCGTTTCACCTATCCGCACGCTCTGCTCGGCCGCGGCATCGGCATCAATGCGATGGTGGTCGCGGTCTCCGCCGCGCTCGGTCCGACCATCGCCGCCGGCATCCTCGCCGTCGGCAACTGGCCGTGGCTGTTCGCGATCAACGTGCCGCTCGGCATCGTCACCTTCGTCTTCGGCTTCCGCTACCTGCCGCATACGCCGCGCGCGCCGCACATGTTCGATTGGCAGAGCGCGGCGCTGAGCGCGGTCGCTTTCGGCTTCCTGATCGCCGCCGTGGACAGCCTCGGCCATGGCGAGGCGCTGGTGACCTGCGCGATCGAGTTCGTCGTCGCCATCACGGCCGGCGTGTGGCTGGTCTGGCGCCAGACCCACATGGCCTCGCCGCTGCTGCCGCTCGACCTGCTGCGCATTCCAGTGTTCGCGCTGTCGATCGCGACCTCGATCTCGTCGTTCTGCGGACAGATGCTCGCCTTCGTCGCGATCCCCTTCTATCTCGAAAGCCATTTCGGCTATTCGCCGGTGCAGATGGGCCTGCTGATCACACCGTGGCCGATCGCGGTCGGCCTGACGGCACCGATTGCGGGGCGTCTGGTCGAGCGCGTGCCAGCCGGGCTGCTCGGCGGCATCGGTCTCGTCATCTTCGCGTGCGGGCTCGGTGCGCTCGGCCTGCTGCCGCGCGAGCCGTCGGCATGGGATATCGTCTGGCGCATGGCGCTGGCCGGCTGCGGCTTCGGCCTGTTCCAGACGCCGAACAACCGTACCATGATCGCCGCTGCGCCACGCGAGC
The DNA here is from genome assembly GCF_032485055.1 of Bradyrhizobium sp. SZCCHNRI20481. Lineage (NCBI taxonomy): Bacteria > Pseudomonadati > Pseudomonadota > Alphaproteobacteria > Hyphomicrobiales > Nitrobacteraceae > Bradyrhizobium > Bradyrhizobium sp. SZCCHNRI20481. Next base: position 57,046 of record NZ_JAUEUE010000018.1, on the reverse strand, counting down.
GCGCCGGCGGCGCCAGCGGCATGCTCGGCACGGCGCGCCTGCTCGGCCAGACCACGGGTGCGGCGCTGGTCGCGATGTTTCTCGCGATCGATTCGACCGACGGCACGCGGCTGTCGCTCTTGACCGGGGTCGGTTTCGCGCTGGTCGGCGCGTTCCTGAGCATGCTCAGGCTGTCGCCGGCCGGCGCCCGCGGCGCCGAGCGCGTCCGCGTCCAAGACGGCCAGCGGTTGAAGGGCGAGCAGTGACAGCGGCGACGGACTGGACGATGCTGGCCCTGCTCGCCCTCGCCGCCTTCGGCTCGGGCATCGTCAATGCGCTGGCCGGCGGCGGCGCGTTCCTGACCTTCCCGACCTTGCTCGCCGCCGGCATTCCCGCGATTGACGCCAACGCCTCCAGCACCGTCGCGCTCTGCCCCGGGCAGTTCGTCAGCGCTTGGGCCTCCCGTGAGATCTTGAACGACGCAAAGGCGCCCTGGCGCCACGACCTCGTGCGACTGTCGATCATCAGCCTGATCGGCGGCACGCTCGGCGCCGTGCTGCTCCTGGTCACACCGTCGGCCGCCTTCAGCCGGCTGGTGCCCTGGCTGTTGCTGTTCGCCACGAGCGTGTTCGCATTCGGCATGCGCTTCACGCCGAAGGACGGCACGCGCTGGTTCGGGCCGCTGACCATCCAGGCGGTGCAGTTCGTGATCGCGATCTATGGCGGCTATTTCGGCGGCGGCATCGGCATCCTGATGCTGGCGGCGCTGGTGTTCTACGGCATGCGCGACATCCGCGCCATGAACGGCATGAAGGTGCTGCTCGCTGCGCTCATGAATATGACGGCCTCCGCCATCTTTGCGTTCTCGGGCCGCGTGCATTGGCTGGAGACGCTGACGATGATGGGGGCTGCCATGGTCGGCGGCTTCGTCGGCGCGCGGCTTGGCCAGATCATCCCGCCGGCCCATGTGCGCCGCTTCATCATCGCCGTCGGCTGCGGCCTGACGGTGTATTTCTTCGTCAAGCCGGCCTGAGCCGCAAGTCGCATCAAAGAACCTTGCGTCAAGGAAAAAAGCCGGCGCGATGGCCGGCCTTTCGTAGTCATCTCGTAGCGTCAGGCTTACGCCTTGACCAGCGGTCCCTTCGGCGCCGGCCCCTTCGAGCCACCGCCGGACTTCGGCTTGCGCTTGCGCGCGGCCGGAACTTCGGACTTCGGCGTGACCGGGCCCTCGACGAACTCGAAGCCGATCTTCTCCTCGACGCCGGATTCGTCCTTGACGAGGACGACACGGACGTGCCCGCCGCCCTTCAGCTTGCCGAACAGCACCTCGTCGGCCAGCGGCTTCTTGATGTGCTCCTGGATCACGCGGCCCATCGGCCGTGCGCCCATCTGCTCGTCATAGCCGTGCTGGATCAACCAGCTCTTGGCCGGCTCCGACAGCTCGATCGTGACGTCGCGGTCGGCGAGCTGGGCCTCGAGCTGCAGCACGAACTTCTCGACCACCATGCCGATCACCTCGACGTTGAGGTGCGCGAACGAGACGATGGAGTCGAGCCGGTTGCGGAATTCCGGCGCGAACTGCCGGTTGATCGCCTCGTGGTCGTCACCTTCCCGCTTCGAGCGATGGAAGCCGAACGCCTGCTTGGCCATGTCGGCCGCACCTGCATTCGTGGTCATGATCAGGATCACGTTGCGGAAGTTGACCTGCTTGCCGTTGTGGTCAGTGAGCCGGCCGTGATCCATGATCTGCAGCAGCACATTGTAGAGATCCGGATGCGCCTTCTCGATCTCGTCCAGCAGCACCACGCAATGCGGATGCTGGTCGACGCCGTCGGTCAAGAGGCCGCCCTGGTCGAAGCCGACATAGCCGGGAGGCGCGCCGATCAGGCGCGACACCGTGTGCCGCTCCATGTACTCCGACATGTCGAAGCGCAGCAGCTCGACGCCCAGGGTCGACGCCAGCTGCTTGGCGACCTCGGTCTTGCCGACGCCGGTCGGACCCGAGAACAGATAGCAGCCGATCGGCTTCTCCGGCTCGCGCAGGCCGGCACGGGCCAGCTTGATCGAGGCCGACAGTGAATCGATCGCCTTGTCCTGGCCGAACACCACGCGCTTCAGGGTCTGCTCGAGATGCTTGAGCACCTCGGCATCGTCCTTCGACACGCTCTTCGGCGGGATCCGCGCCATCGTGGCGATCGTGGTCTCGATCTCCTTGATGCCGATCGTCTTCTTGCGCTTGTTCTCGGCCAGCAGCATCTGCGCCGCGCCGGATTCGTCGATCACGTCGATCGCCTTGTCCGGCAGCTTGCGGTCATGGATGTAGCGCGACGACAGCTGCACCGCGGCCTCGATGGCCTCGTTGGTGTATTTCAGCCGGTGATAGTCCTCGAAATACGGCTTCAGGCCCTTCAGGATCGCGATCGCATCTTCGACCGACGGCTCGTTGACGTCGATCTTCTGGAACCGGCGCACCAGCGCGCGGTCCTTCTCGAAGTGCTGGCGGTACTCCTTGTAGGTCGTCGAGCCCATGCAGCGGATCGAGCCCGAGGCCAGCGCCGGCTTGAGCAGGTTGGACGCATCCATGGCGCCGCCCGACGTCGCACCCGCACCGATCACGGTGTGGATCTCGTCGATGAACAGGATCGCGTTCGGATGCGCCTCAAGCTCCTTGAGGACCTGCTTCAGGCGCTCCTCGAAGTCGCCGCGATAACGCGTGCCCGCGAGCAAGGTGCCCATGTCGAGCGAGAACACGGTCGCCGCCGCCAGCACCTCGGGCACTTCGCTGTCGACGATGCGCTTGGCCAAGCCTTCGGCGATCGCGGTCTTGCCGACGCCGGCTTCGCCGACGAACAGCGGGTTGTTCTTCTGGCGCCGGCACAGCACCTGGATGGCGCGGTTGATCTCGGAGTTGCGGCCGATCACCGGATCGATCTTGCCGTCCCGCGCTTTCTTGTTGAGATTGACGCAATAGGTTTCCAGCGCCTCGCCCTTTTTCTTGGAGTCCTCACTGCCCTTGGTCTCGGTCTCTTCGTCGACGCCGCGCACGGGGCGGGCCTCGGACACGCCGGGCCGCTTGGCGATGCCGTGGCTGATGTAGTTGACGGCGTCGTAACGCGTCATGTCCTGCTCCTGCAGGAAATACGCGGCGTGGCTCTCACGCTCGGCGAAGATCGCGATCAGCACGTTGGCGCCGGTCACCTCTTCGCGGCCCGACGACTGAACGTGGATCACGGCGCGCTGGATCACGCGCTGGAAACCTGCGGTCGGCTTGGCGTCGTCGCTGCCGTCCGTGACCAGATTTTCGAACTCGGTTTCGAGGTAGTTCACGAGACTGCCGCGCAGCTTGTCGAGGTCGACGCTGCATGCGCGCATCACGGCCGCTGCATCGGAGTCATCGATCAAGGACAGAAGGAGGTGTTCCAGTGTCGCGTATTGATGATGACGCTCGTTGGCGATTGCCAGCGCACGATGCAGGGATTGTTCAAGGCTTTGAGAAAAAGTCGGCATGCGCGTCCTCTGTGGCCCCTTGCCATCATGATCGCCGCCGCCCGGTCAGGCAACAACAACCTTCGTCAAATATAGTTATAACCGAGTGCGACAAAAGACCGGCCGAGCCGCTCGATTACGGGTTCACCGGATCGTCAATGCAAAACCCGTTCCGATTGCGGCAAATCGGGCTTGCGACAACCGAACGGCGCAGGCGGCCCAGCGCGGAGCGATAGGGACCGGAGCGGCCGTAATTCCTCGGGCGAAACGTGAAACCTGCCCGGATTGCGCCGACCTCGTCTGCAGCAATTTGCATCTGCGGCGACTTGCGATTCCGATTCGCCACCGCCACTTCTCCGGCGCGCCCGAGCAGCCGGAGCCCCCGGCCTCTGGCTCGCTATTGCACGCGTCGGCGGCTCTCTTCGCGGAGGGAGCCGGCTATTTCTTCTCCATCACACACTGCAACGGATGCTGGTGCTTGCGGGCGAAGTCCATCACCTGCGTCACCTTGGTCTCGGCGATCTCGTAGGTGAAGACGCCGCACTCCCCGATGCCGTGGTGGTGCACGTGGAGCATGATCTTGGTCGCGGCCTCGACGTCCTTGTTGAAGAACTTCTCCAGGACGTGAACGACGAACTCCATCGGCGTGTAATCGTCGTTCAGGATCAGGACGCGGTAGAGGTTGGGGCGCTTGGTCTTCGGCTTGACCTTGGTGATCACGGACGTTGCCGGGCCACCGGTGCCACCGGACTTGTTGTCGTTATTGCTCATCCTGGGCGCGGATCGGTTCAATCTGGAAGTTGGCTGCGACATCTTGCACGCGTTAGATATGGCTGCGAGGCCCCCAATAAAGAGTTTCCCTTGGAGGGTCGCTCAACTTGGAGGGTTGCTCAATAAGGGTTGCCCCGACCTGTCCCCTGTCGGGCCGCTTTCCGCCACCCGGTCCTGCTTTCCAGATCGCCTGTCCCAGCCGACCGGTCCGGTCGGACCGACGCCAGGAATATGGGTCAGCGACCGGTTTGCCGCAAGCGCAGGCCCAGGACGGACCGACGCTCCGGCAGGACCGATTCCCTGCCCCGGCGATGAGGTGCAAGGTTAATCAAACCGGCCGCATTTTACAAAGCCCATTCAGCGGGCATTGACAGGGAACCAGCTCGGTTGCGGGCGCGGCGCCACGCTGCGGGCATTGGCCCGGTGTTTCGCGGTTTCGATTTACCCGTCCTTGACGAAGCCGAACCGAAAACACCTGCAGAAAACCATAATTGGTGAGCGACATGACCGATGTCTCCTTCATTCGACTCTGCCGCCGCGCCGCCCGACGGTTCGCCTGCGACCGCGGTGGCAACATCTCCGTGCTGTTCGCCATCTCGCTCGTCCCTATCCTGGCCTTCGTCGGCGCAGGCGTCGACTACAGCCGGCTGAACGCCGCGCGGTCGTCGATGCAGGCCGCGCTCGACTCCACCTCGCTGATGCTGTCGCGCGACCTGGCGCAGGGCACCATCAGCGCAGCCGACGTCGGAACCAAGGCAAGCGCCTATTTCAAGGCGCTCTACACCAGCACGGACGCGCAGAACGTCACCGTGACGGCCAGCTATACCTCCTCGACCAGCTCATCGGCCTCCAACATCCAATTGTCGGCCTCCGGTCAGATCGTCACCCAGTTCATGAAGATCGCCGGCTTTCCGACCATGGACTTCGGCGTCAAAACGACATCGACCTGGGGCGACGTGAAGATGCGGGTGGCGCTCGCGCTCGACAATACCGGCTCGATGGCGTCCAGCGGCAAGATGTCCGCGCTGCAGAACGCCGTGGCCGGCAGCGGCGGGCTGATCGACCAGCTCAGCGCCCTCGCCAAGACCCCGGGCGACGTCTACATCTCGGTCGTTCCATTCGCCAAGGTCGTGAACGTCGGCGCCAGCAACTACGCCAAGGACTGGATCGACTGGACCGACTGGCAGAATCCGCCCACGATCCAGCCCGCCAACGGCTCCTATCAGGCCGCAATCCCGAACGGCAGTTTCACGCAATCCCAATGGGACATGGTGGGACCGGGATCTTCCTGTCCGTTCAGGTCCGGCAACGGCTTCCCCTACTTCTCCTGCACCAGCGGCCCGGCGACCGGCAGCTCCAGCGCCTCCAAGATCCCGTCGAGCGGGACCTACAACGGGTACATCTGCCCGGGCTACGACTCCGCCTCGCACAGCTACTACAACGGCTGCTGGGACAGCGTGCAGACCAGCACGCGGGTGAACTGGTGCACCGGCAGCTACTGCAGCTGCCCGACCAGCGGCAGCAATCTTCCGAACAACACGTGCAGTTGCACGGGAAGCGGATCCAGCACGGTGTGCAAGGTCAACACCTTCACGCACACCTGGATCGCCAACACCAAGAGCACCTGGACCGGCTGCGTCGCCGACCGCACCCAGCCCAACGACGCGAATGCCGTGTCGCCCGCGACCTCAGACGTGACGACGCTGTTCCCGGCCAACCAGCACATGGAGAACAGCACCCAGTACTGCAACAGCACGGCCTCGACCAAGCTCGCGGAGATCGTGCCGCTCAGCTACAATTGGAGCTCGCTGAAGAGCGCCGTCAACGCCATGCAGCCCACCGGCGGCACCAATCAGGCGATCGGACTTGCCTGGGCCGTACAGTCGCTGATTCCGAACGGCGTGCTGGCCGCGCCGGCGGAGGACGTCAACACCACCTATAATCGCGTCATCATCCTGCTGTCGGACGGCCTGAACACCGAGGACCGCTGGCCCGAATACGGCAACGGCTCGTCGCAAGCCTCGGGCAACCCGATCGACGCGCGCCAGGCCCTGCTCTGCTCGAACCTGAAGAACACCAAGGATTCGAAGGGCAACGCGATGTACACGATCTACACGATCCAGGTGAACACGAGCTCGCCCGCCGATCCGACCTCGGCCGTGCTGCAGAACTGCGCCAGCAGTCCCGACAAGTTCTACATGCTGACGAGTTCGAGCCAGATCGTGACCACGTTCAACTCGATCGGCACCGCATTGTCGAAGCTGCGGGTTGCCAAATAACAGAAGCGCCGGGCACCGACAGCGCTCCGCCTTCAGCCAACAAAAAAGCCCGGCGCAAGCCGGGCTTTGTGCTCCCTACAGGGCGCGAACGGTCAGTGCGCGGCCGGCGGGGTGAACTTGGCGGCGATGCCTTCCAGCGGCTTGAACGCCTGCTTGGCGAGATCCGAATACAGCCCGGCGATCTTCTGCGAATCGGCGACGAAGGTCTCGTAGGCCGACTTGGCGAACTCGGTCTGCACCTCGAGCACCTTGTCGAGCGACTTCACGCCCTGGAGCTTCTCGACGAACGACTTGGTGTCCTCGAACGACTTCTTGGTGTAGTCGCCATACGCGGTGGCGATGGCTTGGAGCCCGTTCTGCACGGTGGTCGCAGAGTTCACGACGGTCTCGAACTGCTCTTTGCCGTAGTTCTGAAAGTCTTCAACCTTAAACATGTGGCATTCCTTTCCCTGATTTTGAGCGCCCTCAGGGAAGCCCCGGCTCCCTGACGCATCCACAATATAGTGCAGCGCACAAAAAAATCAAGAATCTTGTGCAATGCACCATCACGGGCATTGCGGTCTCGATGCACCGTCAGGCGCCCCAACCCGGGCCAGTTCGGCGGAAATACCGACCGTCGGCGCAAGGTTTCTTTAATCCTTTGGCAACTCGACCGTCCTAACCTCTCCGGTGGTCCCGGCCAGCGTCGGCCGAACCGTAAAGCTGTTCTAAAACAGTGTCTTAACAAAACCTCAGTTCGAGCCCTTCGATGCTTGGCAGCGTCATGGCGCGATCGGGAGGTCCGACAGGCACGGTTACGGGGGCGTTCGGCACAATTTCGCCTTACGAGCCGGTGATCACGTCAGAAATTGGACGGGGATTTCATGCTTCGCAAACAAATGGCTTCCTCGCGCCTGTTGCGAGTGGGCGTCTACGGACTGATCACCCTCGCGACGGCAGCAGTGGTCACGGTCGACAGCGCGGAGGCGCGTCGGCGCCATCGGCAGCATCACGCGCGGCACTCGCCCCATAATGACGAGGGCAGCTACAGCCCGGCGTTCGCGTCGATCGTCGTCGACGGCAATTCCGGCGCGACGCTGACGGCGACCAATCCCGACGCCTCACGGCACCCCGCCTCGCTCACCAAGATCATGACGCTCTATTTGCTGTTCGAGCGGCTCGATTCCGGCAAGATGAAGCTCGATACCGAGATGCCGGTGTCCGAGCATGCCTCCGAGCAGTCGCCGACCAAGCTCGGCCTGCGCCCCGGTCAGACGATCCGCGTCGAGGACGCGATCAAGGGCCTGGTGACGCGGTCGGCCAACGACGCCGCCGTGGTCATCGCGGAGGCGATCGGCGGCGACGAGGACGAGTTCGCCAAGATGATGACGCGCAAGGCGCGCTCGCTCGGCATGAGCCGCACCACCTATGTGAATGCCTCCGGCCTCCCCGCTGACGCGCAGATCACGACGGCGCGCGACCAGTCGATCCTGGGCCGCGCGATCCAAGACCGCTTCCCGCGCTACTATCGCTATTTCTCGACGGTGGTGTTCAATTATCGCGGCCAGTCGATCCGCAACCACAACCATCTTCTCGGCAATGTCGAGGGCATCGACGGCATCAAGACCGGCTATACCCGCGCCTCCGGCTTCAACATCGTGACCTCGCTGCGCCGCGGCAACCGCCACCTGGTCGGTGTCGTGCTCGGCGGCCGCAGCGGCGGCTCGCGCGACGCCATCATGCGCAACCTGCTTGCCGAAAACCTCGACAAGGGCGCGACCCGGCGCACCGTGGCGGCGATCGGCGAGCGCGGCGGCTCCGACGGCGGCGATCCGAACCAGGGCACGGTGCAGCTCGCCTCCGCGGCGCCGGAGACGCCGGCCCCGAGCCGCGCCTCCAAGATCATCTCGACCCTCTCGGAAGCCACCGCGGCCCTGCCGCCGGCGGCACCGCGAGAGGCCAAGGTCGAGCCGGCGCCGATGACCTCCGGTGTGATCCAGAGCCAGCCGATGTCGATCGTTCCCGGCTCGACCGAGCCGATGAAGCCGGTCAAGGTCAGGACGGTCCAGGTCAAGGCCGGCGCGGTCAAGCTCGCGACCGCCGCGCCGCAGCCGGCCGCCCCTGCTCCCGCGCCCTTCGCTCAGCGCGTCGAGGCCATCGAGCCGGCGCCGCCGATCACCCGCGCCGAGGCCCCCCGTCCCGACATGCCGCCGCAGCCGCCGGGCCATGGCACCGGCAACGGCATTCTCGGCGTGCTGCCTGCCTCCAGCCTGCCGGCAGGCTCGTCGCAGGCCATGGCCTATGCGGCGCCTCCGGCCCAGCCGGCACCGACGCAGATCGCCTCCGCGAGCGCTGCGCCGGAGCTTCCGAGCAAGCCTTCCGTGACGCGGAGCGGCTGGATCATCCAGGTCGGTGCGCTGGACAACGAGGCCGAGGCCCAGAAGCGGATCGAGGCGGCCCGCAGCTCGGCGCAAGGCCTCCTCAGCAAGGCCGATCCCTTCACCGAGACGGTCGCGAAGGGCGACAAGACCCTGATCCGCGCCCGCTTCGCAGGACTCGATCGTGATCAGGCCGAGGCCGTCTGCAAGAAGCTGAAGCGCGCCGACATCTCCTGCATGACCGTGCACAACTAACGCCGGCACCGATCCTGTTCCGATGAGGCCCGCGCGACACAGCGCGGGCCTTTTCGTTTGCGGACCATGCGATCGATGACGGGACGCACGGCTGCAAACCACTCGTCAAGGATTTGCCGCTAGAACTTTTTCACCATGACGAACGATCGTGCCTGGCAAGGGCGAGAGCCGCAGGCGTCGACAAAGTTGCGTTGAAAGCGGGTTCGGTGTTGTGGCGTTAGTGGCGTTGCCGGAGTTAGCCGTGATGCGTACGAAGCAGAGTATCCTTGGCCTCGTTCACCCGGGCGGCGAGGTACGTCGACCCCCCTTGGTCGGGATGCAGTTTCTTCATGAGCGCACGGTGGGCCCGACCGATCTCGTCTCGCCCCGCGCCCGGCTGCAGGCCAAGGATCTGATAGGCCTCCTCTTCCGTCATTTTGGAGCTCGACGCCGCGCGTCCCTGCCGCCCTGCCGCATCGCGCTCCGCGTGCTGACGCCAAGCGGGAAACCGGCGGTCCAGATAAGTTTCAAGTAGAGCGACGCTGTCGGCATCAAGGCTCGGCGTCATCGCGGCGAGCTGCGGCAGATCGAACTCGTCCAGCGACCGGCCGGCATGGACACCGGCGACGAAACGGCCCTGCATCTGCCCGCTGTCGTGATCGAGCACCATCTCGATGAATTGCGAGCGCACCCGCGAGTTCTGACCGGACGAGCGCTGCCCGCCCAGCCCGAACATGCTGCCGACATTGCCGAGCCCACCCGGTGACCAGCCGAGCAATCCCGCCCCGAACAGCCCGATCGGGATCGCCACCACCAGCTCGCCGCGGAGGCCGGTGAAGGCTGCCACCGCAAGGCAGCCGATGCCGCCGGCAAACTTGAGCGCGCGCGCCAGTGCCGCCGGATTCGCGTTCCGGAACATCTGCAGCAACAGATAAAGGGTGATGACGGCGACGGCGCCAGCGATCAGTGTCATGATCCGAATATAGGGCGTGTCGAGACAAAAAGCATGATCGGCTGCGTACGCGACCGGCAGGCTCGAGCCGGTGCGCCGGGCTTGATATTGGTGGCGGCCGAGATCGATCTCTACTTCATCTGCCCGATCAGGCGTGCCGCGCCCGCTTCGGAGCCGGCGAGCCGGAGCAGCGCCGCGCGACCACCGGCAGCATAGGCCGCGGCGGCGCGCAGAAGATCGCGCAACTGCGCGGATGCGCCCGGATCGAAGCGGCACCATGCTCCCCCCGACAGCCGCGCCATCTCGCGAAAAGCCTGCTCGGCCGCGGGCTCATTGCCCTCCTGGAACATGAACAGCGGGACCTTCAACAGCCCGAGCTCGCCGGCCTTTGCGCAGAGCACGTCGACATTCTCCTCCATCGCGTCGCCAACGAACACGACGGCGCGGATTCCAGACGCTGTCGCATGGCGTCGCGCCTCGGCAAGAACCTTGCCGATCTGGGTCTGGCCGCCGCGGCAATCGATCTTGCCCATCAGTCGGGCGAGCTCAGCGCTGTCGGAGATCCAGCCAGTGGCGCGGCATTCATCGAAGCCCCGATAGTACACCAACCGGATATCCAGGCTGCCGAGTGCGGCGGCCTCGCGAAACATGTCGGCCTGCAGGGCACAGGCCATGTCCCAGGTCGGCTGGCGGCTCAGGGTCGCATCAAGCGCAAAGACGAGACGACCTCTGGTTCCCTGAGCTGCAGGAGCCATGGCCTTGGCCTGCGCCACAAACGCCGCAACGGCGTCTGCCGTGGAGCGCGCATCGCCCGGCAACCGTTGCTGGCGCGAGCCATCGTCGGCCGTGGTCATCGGCGCAGAACCTGGCTTCGTACGACGATCGACCATACGCGCACCTTGCTCGGACGCGCATCATGTGGGCAGCCGGACGAACAGCTTCAATGACGGCAGCGACCCATCTGCCGCATACGTCGTTCGTTCCGCCCGTCGTGGTGGGCGGCAAGGGTCAGGCGAGGCTGGCGTGCATCCCGGCTTGCGCGCTCAATGCGTCAGCGGCTTGGCCGGCGTCGCGGTCTTGCCGACCGGCGCATAGGGCGCGACGGGCCCCGGATCGAGCAATGGTGTCTTGGTCTTGACCGGCCCGATGTCGCTGCTGCTGTCGCTGTCGGCGAGGAACTTGTCCAGCATGGCCTGGATCGACGACTTGGCGTCGTCGGGTCCGGTGTCGCGCATGTCGTTGTGCTGGAAGTCCGTGTTGACGACCGTGATGCCTTCCTTCTCGCAGATGTCGTCGCTCGGGATCACGCCGGGATCGGTCTTGAATTGCGGGTCCTTCGAACGGAACGACAGGATCTTGAACTTGCCGTCGGTGACGAACGGGACGCGGAGGTTGTCGAGCGTGACGACCTTCCGGACGTCTTCGGGATACTGCTTGGCGAAATACATCGAGATGTCGCCGCCCATCGAATGACCAACCATCGTCAGATGATCATAGTCGGCGTTCGGCTGCACTTGGTGCATCTGCTCGACGGCGAACCGGATGTTGGCGACGCCGCGCTGGATCTGCGGCAGGCGGCCGACATAGGGCTCGCCGACCTTCGTCACCATCGGCGCATCGGTCGGCAGGTCGTGCTGGATACTGACCGCCATGTAGCCGCGCGCAGCAAATACGTTGGCCAGGAACGAGTACTCGGTGAACTTGACGGTGTTGCCGTGATTGAGGATCGCGACCGGCAGCTTGACCATGCCGGCTTCGGCCTGCATCTCCTTGTCGCGGCGGACGGCCACGGCGACTTCGACCAGACGGTTGTCGCGCGAGGCGTCATAGAATCTGATGGTCTCGTGCCGGATCGCCCACTTGCTCGCGGTGAAGTAGCCGACGGCCGCCAGCACGCTGACAGACACAAGAACGGTTATTCCACGCTTCATGTTCGTCCCTCGGGAGCACAATCAAAGGTAGTTTTGAACCTGTAAGACTCTCGCGACCCGTTCTGTTTAATATATGTAACGGCGCTGTGACAGGAAGACCAAATGTTGTGTATCGGTCGCCCGTTCGTTGTGCGCCGCACCTAGTTGCTGTGCAGCATAGCGGGTTCCGTCGCCCGTCTCTGTAACTTGAGCCCTGAACGTCAGGTTCAAATCAGTCATGAATTTGACGGTAATCTAGCGAAGTTGGCGGCCGCGGCGTTGACCTGAGACAAATCTTCCTCGTCCGCCCCAAGCAGGCTGAACGCGCCGTCCCCCCTGTCACGCGGATTGTTAACCAAGCGGCGGGCGCACGTTCAACGCGCACAATGTCTCAGGCGCGGCTTCGCCGGACTGCGGACGGTATTCAGGCGCTGATGATGTCGTGCAGGTCGAGCGGCTTGTCGACCTGGGCGAACCATTCGGCGCGGTTTGCGGCGCGGCGGCGGCCGCGCTCGTCCAGCGGCAGCTTGAGCTGCCGCAGCAGGCTGGTGACCTCCTCCCGGGCCGTGACGTGGCCGAGATTGGGGCGGGTGCCCAGGGTCGCTTCGTCGATGTCGTCGAGCGCGGTCAGTCCGCGCGGGAAGAACTCGCGATAGACGACGCGTTCGGCAAAGCCGTCGATGGCGCGAAAGCCGAGCCGCAGCGACAGGTCTTTGAGGCCGTCGGCGACCAGTTGCTTGTTGCGGGAGCCGAGCATCGACAGCCGGTTGCGGACCACGATCCAGTCGGTCATCGCACCGTCCACCTGGCGGCGCTTGCGCCGGACGTCACGCACCATCTCCGCATAGTGGCTCTCGCCGGTCACGGCATAGGTCGCCGGATCGACCGTTCCCAGCACGTCGAAGTCGAGGAAGCTGTCGTTGATCGGCGTGACCAGCGTATCCGCCATCGAATGCGCCAGGCGCATCAGGTAGCTGTCGTTGCCGGGCGTATCGATGACGATGAAATCGAACGAGCGTTCGACGGCGCTCACGGCCTCCATGAACTGCTGGAACTCGGCGTTCTCGTTCTCGTCGATCTGCAGCGTCCGGCCGAGCTGGATGCAGTAGTGCGTGGGCAGCTCGAGGCGCAGGCCGGTGCGGCGCGCCCAGGCGCTGCGGTTGTTGATGTAGTGGGTGAAGCTCTGCTGGCGACAGTCGAGATCGATCGTGGCGACGCGCTGGCCGGCCTTCAGGAGTGCCACGGCGATGTGCAGGGCGGTGGTCGACTTGCCCGACCCGCCCTTCTCGTTTCCAAGCACAACCACGTGGGCCGAGCCCGATTGTCCTTGGCTAGTCTGCACCAGCATGTTGTCGACCTCTTACGATCATCTTCGAGTCACGGTCGTCTGCGGTCAAGTGAAATGCATCGTCATCGTGAATCCCACGGGGGACGCATCCTCCGCTACTACTTGACGCGCGCGTTTACCAACTCCGCATCGGACGCGGAGACGTGCTAACAGGCGTATTCAAGTATGCTGAGCGGCGTGTCGCGTCCTTGTTAAGGGCGGTCGCCCGAGCGTCAAGACCGAACAGAGCAACCGCAATTTTTCGCTGTGAGATCGAGCAAAAATGTCACGAAGCCCTCGCATCGCCCGCACCGTTTCCGCCCTCCGCCGCGAGCTCGACAGCTTGCGCGCGAGAAAGGCCAGCATCGCGCTCGTGCCGACCATGGGCGCGCTGCATGAAGGCCACATCTCGCTGGTCAGGCTGGCGAAGCGCCGCGCCGACAAGGTGGTCGTCTCGATCTTCGTCAACCCGACTCAGTTCGCGCCGACGGAGGATTTCGGTTCCTACCCCCGGACCTGGAAGGAGGATGTTGCGAAACTTGCGGCCGAGCGCGTCGATCTGATCTGGCATCCCGACGCGAAGGCGATGTATCCGGACGGGTTCGCGACGCGGGTCGTGCCGGAAGGCGCGGCATTGGCCGGGCTGGAGGATCGCTTCCGTCCGCATTTCTTCGGCGGGGTCGCGACCGTGGTCGCCAAGCTGTTCACGCAATGCCGGCCGGACGTCGCGATCTTCGGCGAGAAGGACTATCAGCAGCTCCGCGTCGTCGCCCGGATGGCGCGCGACCTCGATCTCGGCGTCCGCGTCGTCGGATCCCGTACGGTGCGCGAACGCGACGGGCTCGCGATGTCGTCGCGCAATGTCTACCTCACTGCAGACGAGCGGCGGGCGGCGCCGACGCTGCACCGTGTCCTGAAGGAGCTGGCGGCCCGGCTGCGCGCCGGCGACGACATGCAGCCGGCGCTTGGGGACGGCGCCGCCGCGATCACCCAAGCCGGCTTCGCCTTGGACTATCTCGAGGTCCGCCACGCCGAGACGCTGGCCCCCATCGCCCCGAACGAGTCAGGACCGATACGCATCCTGGTCGCGGCCAAGATCGGAACCACGCGACTGATCGACAATATCGCCGGCTGAGCCGCCGGGAAATCAGCGGCTCGCCAAGACCGCGAGTGCTCCTTCGCCCGCAAGGGCAGAGGCAGCGGCAACTGACGCCGGGTAGAGCGTACGCTCTGCCCTTGCGATCGAGTCTGAACTTCCGCCCCGGCGTGAGATGCTCACGTGCAACACCGGCAACTCGTCGAGCGGCTACAGCAGGCCGAGATCGCGCAGCTCGCGGCGCAGCGGCTCGGGCATGGCTTCGACCCCCGCCGCACTGGACTTGCCGAGATCGGCCGGCGCATCCTCGGTCGTCAGATAGCGCCACCCCTGGAACGGACGCATCGGCCGCGGCGACACCGCGATCACCTTCGGCTGCATGATGATGCGGCACCGCCCGATGCCGTCGCCGTCGCGGAACGGCTCGATGCCGACGATCTTCTCGCGCGCGGCGACCTCACCGCGGATCACCCAGTACAGCGAGCCGCCGGCGAGGATGTCCTCGACTCGTTTCGGCGTCATCCGCGTGACATGGACGTGCTGCTGCGGCAGGCCCTTCTTCTTGGCCGCGAGCATGCGCTCGGCGATCCACTCCTTCAGCTCTTTCACGGACTCGCAGCCGACGGCGAGCTTGATCAGGTGCAGAGGCATGATGGCGGTTCGACCAGCGGGATCTATTCGTTGTTGGCGGCCGGCTCGGCAGCGTCAGGCGCCGCCTGAGGCGCCGCGGCAGCCGGCGGCTTCGGCTTCGGTGCGGCCTTCTTGGCCGCCGGCGGCGCCTGGGCGTGGCTGGCAGCCACGGTCGGCGGCGCTGCCGGCGACGGCGCAAGCTGCGTCGGCGGCTTCGGCGCAGCGGCTGCCGGTGCGACCGAACGCGTCGAGGCCGTCGGCTCGGGATTCATGATGCTGACCGGCGGGGTATTGGCCGAGCTGGGAAATTCCGCGGTCGTCGGCTTGCCGCTCGGCGCCGACGGCGCCTGCCCTGGAGGCGCCAGTCCCGCAAAGGTTCCAGCGACGGGCTGGCCCGGCGCCGCATTCCACTGCGAGGCGTAGCGCGTCACCAGCCCCTCATAGGTCCGCCCTTCCATGTTGTTCATCAGTTGCTGGCGATCGCCCACGGCACGGAACATCACGCAATCGCTCGGCGTGCAGCGGTCGCGCGTCAGCAGCACATAGGCCATCAGGCCATAACGATCGCGCTCCACGGCGCGGCGCAGCGCCAGCAGCTCGGCGGTCATCACCTTGTTGGCGCTGGCGACGTCGCCCGCCTGGGACAGCCGGCTCAGCATGCCCGCCGCATAACTGACGGCCGCGGCCGTCATCTCGGCCGATCCGAACAGGCTCTTCTCGCAATTCGCGAGCACCAGGTCGCCGGCGAGATCATCCACGCAGGCCAGAGCGGGCGGCGAGAAGCTGACGGTGGCGGTCGCCGCAGGATCGCCATTGGCGCCGCGCGGGCTCGCATCCTGGCTCCGCATCATCGACGCCACCGCAATCCCGACCGCCAGCAGCGTGATCACCGTCAGCGCGCCGTTGGCGACCGATTTCTCGGCCCTGAGCAGGGTAATCAGGACGATCAGTGCAAAGAAACCCGCCGCGGCAACGGTGAGCCACATCGGGAACGCCGGTGAGTTCAAGAGCTGATCCAACGAGGAAGGCCAGGTCGAGTTCATGCGCGCTTGTTCCTGACGTGGGCCAGCGAGAGCGGGCCCGATGGCGTCCCTACATGGGACGGCCGTGAAACGATCATCAAATTCAAATGATCACCCGATCGATTGCGGCCCCACCACGACAATAGGACGATTCCATGCGCCTGCGGGCGCCGGATGGTGTGGAGCTACCCGCTATCCCCAAAGGGATCGCGCAGCAATCGTCAGCGTCTCGCGCCACGGCTCCCGAACGCGTGGCAACTCCCCCTCTCGCTTCGGCTACGTCTCCGGCGGCCGCCTCCGCCGACGCGGCACGTCATCCTCAAGACAAGGCCAATTGGCTCTCTCTGGCAACCCGCTCAAAGGCTTCCGTCGAGCTTTTGATCCGATACTGGCAGTCGTCGTCTTCCGTCGGAAGCTGGCGGATGATCTCGTAGGTGCCGGTGGCGGCCGGACGCGAGACGTTGCTCGCGGTAAAATAGACGGTCGATCCAATGGGGAACTTGTGTTTCAACGCCCTCTCCTGCTCGCGTGCCGGCAAGAGCCCCTTGTCCCGCTGCCCGGGCCGGCGTGTCTTTATAAATATCGCGCTTATATCACGCCGCCGCCCGCCCTGACCAGCGACCTCACGACATGGCAAACACGGAGATTGCGAGAGTCTTCAACGGGATGACGCCGTAGGCGGTATTTCTGGACGAGCGCGTCGGGGCTCGCTCGTCCACCGCAGACCATATCGTGAACAGGCGGCGCCGTTCAGACTTTCTCGACCCGGTCGATGATCCAGCTCTCTGCAAGTCCGTCCTTCACCCACGCCGCGAACTCCGGCATCGCCATCATCGTGTCCATGTAGGCACGGGTCTCGGCGGCGACCGGAATGGCGAAGCTGTGGAAGCGCGTGACCACCGGCGCGAACATGGCGTCGGCCGCGCCGAAGCGGCCGAACAGGAACGGCCCGCCATTGCCATAGCGGGCACGGCAGTCGCGCCAGATGTCCTCGATCCGGGCGATATTGGCCTTGGCATCGGCGGACAGCTCCACCGGCCGCACCGGCCGGTGCAGGTTCATCGGGCATTCGTTGCGCAAGGCCGGGAAGCCGGAGTGCATCTCCGCGCAGACCGATCGCGCGTGGGCGCGGGCAGCGGCATCGGCGGGCCACAGCCCCGCTTGCGGGAAACGCTCTGCGAGATATTCGATGATCGCGAGCGAATCCCACACGCTGATCGCGCCATCGATCAGGATCGGCACCTTGCCGGCCGGGGAATGATTAAGGATGCGCGCCTTGTCGGCGGGATCGGTGGTGTAGAGCGGGATCACGATCTCCTCGAAGGCGATGTCGCAGCCGCGCAGCGCCAGCCACGGCCGCATCGACCATGAGGAATAGTTCTTGTTGCCGATCACCAGCTTCAGCGTCATGTCCAGCCGTCTCCGTGTTCAGGCGTGCATGGGCCGCGCCGTGTCGGCCATGGGAGCCTTGCCTTCCAGGACGCATACAGGATCGGCGGCGGCCGCGTCGACAGCGACTTGCTCCGATTTGCGTCCCCTTGCGCGCAACACGATCAGCGCGTGAAGTCCTGCGGCGTGAACGACATCTCGATCACCTTCCACTCGTCATAGCGATCCCGCGGCAGCATCGAATAAGGCTGGCAGGCGTTCAATGCCTCGACGGCGCTTTCCTTCAGCTGCGCAGCCTTCAGCGGTGCGATCACCTCCCTCACCTCCGGCTCCGTCGCCAGCCGCCCGTCGGGCGTCATTGCGAAGCGCAGCCTGACCATGACCCGGTCGGACGGTGACATCGAAGCCGAAAGACGGGCGCAGCTCCTGACCCGCTGACGCAGCGCCGTCTCCAGATTGGCCGCGAGGTTGGTCGTCGCGGCCGGCCCGGCGTCCTTGGCATCGTCCGGGCCGATTGCCGGCGGCAGCGGCGAAAGCGGCTCCGGCAGGCCCAGCATGACGCCGTATTTCACCGTGATGTCGGGCTCGGGCGGTACATAGCTCGGCGCCGGAGCCGGCACAGGCGGCGGCAAAGGCTTGGCGGCCGACTTCGCCTCCGCCTTGGCGGCCGTCTTCACGGCCTTGGACGGCGGCATCGGCGAAGGCTGCGGCAGCGCCGGTGAGGGAGACGGCGGCTTCGGCATCTCCTTCGCCTCCTGCACCGGTGGCTGCGCCGGCTCAGGCGCCGGAGGCGGCGCGGCGGCCGCCGGCGACGGGCTCGGCGCCGGCTGCGGCAGCGTCAGCTCGGGCGATGGCGACGGCACCGGCTCCGGCGTCTTCTGCGGGTCGTCGGCATCGACGATGTCGACGGCAACCTCGTCAGTCCTGGCAATCTCGTAGGGACGTACCGTGGTCGAGACCACGACCCCACCGGCGATCAGGAGATGCGCGAGCACCGATGCGGCGATGCCCCAACGGATGAACTGCCAACGTTCCATGCTGCTTCACTTGCGCCCGCGCCTGACCGAACGCCGGACCGATTGCCTGGGCTGCGCGCGGTCTCGCCGATCATTGGCAGGGATTGCAGCGCCAGCCGCCATCCGGCCCGCCGGCCGCGCCTGCCATGTCGGTGTCTAGCATAGCGGCGCGGGCGCCGCCCTCAATCCCATTTCGGCGCAAAGGCGAAGTTGGTCATCCGTCCTTCGGGACTGCCCATCGCGAAGATGTCGGCCATGTCCTGCTCGGACAGCTCGAAATCGAACACGTCGAGGTTCTCGGACAGCCGTTCGATCTTCGAGGTGCGCGGAATCGCCACCACGTTCTGCTGCACCAGCCAGCGCAGGCAGATCTGCGCCGGGCTCTTGCCATGGGCGCGGCCGATCCGCGTCAAGGTCGGATCGTTCTTGATCTTGCCCTTGGCGATCGGGCTGTAGGCGACAAGCGCGATGCCATGGCGCGCGCAGGCATCGCGGACCTTGGTCTGATCGAGATAGGGATGATACTCGACCTGGTTGCACACCAGCGGCTCGGGCGATGCCGCCACCGCCTCGTCGAGCAAGGCAACCGTGAAATTGGAGACGCCGACGTGGCGTGCGAGCCCGAGCGTCTTGGCATGCGCCAGCGCGCCGAGCGTCTCGGCCAGCGGCACGTGCGGGTTGGGCCAGTGCAGCAGCAACAGGTCGACCTCGGAGACGCGCAGCCGGACCAGGCTCTCCTTGGCCGAGCGCTCGAGGTCGTGCGGCGCGAAATGCGTGGTCCACACCTTGGTTGTCAGGAACACCTCGCTGCGCCGGACGCGGGACGCACGCAGGCCCTCGCCGACCTCGTGCTCGTTCTCATAGACCTGCGCGGTGTCGATGTGCCGGTAGCCGAGCGTGAGCGCCTGCTCGACGATACGGCTGCAGGCGCGCCCGCGCAGCTCCCAGGTTCCGAGACCCAAAGCGGGAATTCCGGCACCATTGGCCTCGATCATCAGCATGGCCGTGCACTCCAGAGCGCGTGCAACATTATGTAGGCACACGCTGGGCGTTGCCAACGCACGACCCGTGTTTGGCTTAAGTCTTGGCTAAGGCGGCAAACACCGTCTCGGGCGCGTGCGCGATGACGGTGAGCAGCGCGCGCGCCGGGCCGCGCGGCATGCGCTTGCCTTGCTCCCAGTTGCGGATGGTCTCGACGGGCACGCCGAGCTTGGCGGCGAATTCCTGCTGGGTCAGCTGCACCCGCCGCCTGAGGTCGCGCACTTCGAGCGGAGCCGCGGGCGCCAGCGGAATCTCCTCGCCGTCACGCAGCTCCACGATCCGTCCATCTGCCTTCAGCCGCAAGCGTTGCATCGTCCGACTCCGTCTCAAGCGACAGTCTCGCCGAACCGCGTTAAGGCCGGATTAACGATATAAGTCGTTCAGGGATTGCGCTTATTTCAAGCCGAACCACAGCGTGGCGATGCCGAGAAACGAGAAGAAACCGACGACGTCGGTCACCGTCGTGACGAAGGTTCCCGAGGCGACGGCCGGGTCGGCGCGGACGCGTTCGAGCACCATCGGAATCAGGATGCCGCCGAGCGCACCCGCGACGAGATTCGAGATCATCGCAAGCCCGATCACGATGCCGAGCCCGGGCATCTTGAACCACGCCACGGCGGCGATGCCGGTGACGAGCGCGAAGGCCAGACCATTGACGAGCCCGACCAGCCCCTCGCGGATCACGACCCGCATCGCATTGTTCGGCCCGAGCTCGCGCGTCGCCAGCGCGCGCACCGCGACCGTCATGGTCTGGGTCGCGGCATTGCCGCCCTGGCTGGCGACGATCGGCGCGAGCACGGCGAGCGCCACCATCTGCTGCAACTGGCCCTCGAACAGGCCGAGCACCGATGACGCCAGGAACGCGGTGGCGAGATTGATCAGCAGCCAGTTGAAGCGGCCCTTGGCGATGGTCCAGACGCTGTCGGACAATTCCTCGTCGCCCGACACGCCGCCGAGCGCCTTGAAATCCTCGTCGGCCTCCTCCTCGATGACGTCGACCACGTCGTCGATGGTGATGACGCCGGCCAGCCGGTTGTCGGCATCGACCACGGGGGCCGCGACCAGATTGTACTTGCCGAACAGCCGCGCCACTTCGGCGAGATCGTCGGTGACGGTGACGCGACGGCGGTCCTCGTCGATCAGATCGGCCAGCGGAACCGGACGGCGGGCGCGCAGCAGCGCATCGAGCGACACCGCGCCCTGCCAATGCCGTGCGTCGTCGACCGCATAGATCTCGTAGAACCGCTCGGGCAGATCCGGCGTCTCGCGCATGTAGTCGATGGCCTCGCCGACCGTCCAGCCCAGTGGAACCGCGATGAACTCGCTCTGCATGCGGCGGCCGGCCGAGCCTTCGGGATAGTCGAGGCTGCGCGCCAGCGCGTCGCGCTCCGACGGCGGCAGGCGTTCGAGGATCTCCTCCTTGTCCTCCTCGTCGAGGCTTTCCAACAGCTCGACCGCATCGTCGGATTCGAGCTCGCGCACGCCCTCGGCGACGGTCGCAGGCTCGAGCTCCTCGAGGATCTCCTCGCGGACCGCGTCGTCGACCTCGTTCAGCGCGGAGAAGTCGAAATCGGTGCCGGTCAGCTCGACCAGCCGGACACGGTCGTCCGGCGCGAGCGCAGCGATCAGGTCGCCGAGATCGGCCTCGTGCAGCTCGGCGACCTCGGCGCGCAGAAACGCCTCGTCCTCGGCGGCGATCGCCGCCGTGATGGCCGCGATGAATTCGGCGCGAATCTCGCCGGATTCGGTGCGCATCGGCGCGCGATCGCGTAGAGTAGCATCAGCATGGGCAACGTCCGATGTCTCGTTCATGACGTGCCTCACGCGCTTGATTTCAGAGCAAATGGTCTGATTTGTGCTTTCACGCATTACATAATCGGCAACAGCGAGCGCAACGGGAAAAGATGCGGCTTTGGCGACCGATGACGGGATGGGTAAACGCGGCCGGCGTCGTGGTGGCGCTGCTTGCGGCTGACGTCGCCGCAGCCGCGCCCGCCGCATGCCCGCGCGAAGGTACGCTCGGCACGTCGCGCATTCTCACCGTCGATGCCGCGACACATCCGCGCGTCGGCCTGAAGAGCTTCCCGGACACGCTGCCGCTGCATGACGGCGAGGTGGTGCTGACCTTCGACGACGGCCCGTCGCCGCCGATGACCGACAAGGTGCTCGCCGCCCTCGCCAGGGAATGCGTGCGCGCGACCTTCTTCCTGGTCGGCGAGCCTGCGTCGCGCCGCGCCGCGCTGGTGCGGAAGATCGCGGCCGAAGGCCACACCATAGGCCATCACACCTTCACGCATGCGAATCTCGCGCACATCACGCCGGGACAGGCCGTCGATGAGATCGATCGCGGCATCGGCGCCGACGAGAAGGCGCTCAACGGCGCGGAGACGACCACGCCGTCGACGCCATTCTTCCGCTTTCCCTATTTCGAATCGACACCGGCGACGCTCGACCTGCTGCAGTCGCGCGGCATCGTCGTGTTCGGCGCCGATCTCTGGGCCAGCGACTGGAACCCGATGTCACCGCAGCAGACGCTGAAGCTGCTGACCACCCGGCTGAGCCAGGCGCGCAAGGGCATCATCCTGCTGCACGATCCGCAGCCGCGCACGGTCGCCATGCTGCCCGCGTTCCTGCGCTACCTGAAGAACCACGGCTATCGCGTGGTCCATGTGGTTCCGAAGCAGCCGGCGGATGTGCATCACGAGCAGCATAGCGAGCGCCCTTCACCCGCGCCGACGACGCCGAACGACGGTGGTTAATCCGTCGTTCAGGACCCCTGTCTACGCTCGACTGCCGTGATCACGGCGATTTCCGCCGCTTGCAATCCGGCAACAGCCGCGTGCAAACCGGAACCCGGAACGATGTCAGCTCGCGACAGCCGAACATCCCTGCTATGTCTTGACGGTCGCTTGCCCGTCCCGCGCGGCTGCGACACATCATCGAGCGTCGAAGACCCTGGCCGAAGGGGCCGGGACGGTGAAGGGAATGTGAGCAGCGTGATGCGTGATCGTCGGTGGGCTTGCGTCGGACGGCCAACATGGCTCGCAGTGCTGTTGGGCACCGTCGCCTGCGTCGCCTCCAGTGTCGGATCGTCAGCCGCATCGGCGGCCGATTGTCCCGGACACCCGAACGCGCTCGGCACGTCGCGCGTCCTGGTGGTCGATCCGCGCGAGCATCCGCGCCTGGGCGCGATGCAGTACAAGGAGACGCTGCCGCTCAAGGATCACGAGGTCGTCATCACCTTCGACGACGGGCCGCTGCCGAAATACAGCAATCGGGTGCTGCAGATTCTCGCCGACCAATGCGTCAAGGCGACGTTCTTCACCATCGGCCGCCAGGCCAAGGCCGATCCCGAGGGCGTGAGGAAGCTCGCGGCCGCCGGCCACACCATCGGCACCCACAGCCAGAACCATCCGCTGAGCTTCAACAAGATGACGCTCGAACAGGTCCAGCCGGAGGTCGATCAGGGCGTCGCCTGGACGAAGGCCGCGCTCACCGATCCCTCCGCGCTGTCGCCGTTCTTCCGCGTGCCCGGCCTGCTGCGCGGCGACGCCGTGGAGAGCTACGCCGCCTCGCTCGGCCTGCAGGTCTGGAGCGCCGATTTCCTGGCCGACGACTGGCGAAGCATTTCCGGCGCCAAGGTCTACGAGCTCGCGATGAAGCGGCTGGAGGCGCGCGGCAAGGGCATCCTGCTGCTGCACGACATCCAGGCCCGCACCGTCACGGCGCTGCCGAAGATCCTCGCCGATCTCAAGGCCAAGAACTACAAGATCGTGCACGTCGTGGCGGCAACGCCGGACCGGCCGGCGACGCCGACCGAGCCCGAGGATTGGCTGGTGCATCGTCCGTCGGACGAGACCCCGGTGGCGCATTGGCCCAGGATCGCGCCCGTCGATCTCGCCGGCGCCGAAACACGCGCCCGCGCCAGGCTGGACGATTTCGGCATTCTCGACGTGCCCGCGGCCGTCACGCACGGCGCGCAGAAGCCGGCATGGCCGCGTCCGCCGCTCGCGCCGCGCCTTGCAGCGCCGGCCTTGGCAGCGCCGGCGCCCAATCTGTTCGCATGGCCGCCTGTCGCGCCGCTGTCGGCGCAGCGGCATCAGCTCGCCCGGCTCGAGAGCCCGGCCCCGAAGGCGGCGACTGCCAAGCCGGCGCCGCGTCCGCTGCGCCTCGCCAGCCTCAGGCGACGCTGAACATTCGCAGATGTTGCACGCGGGGATGCGGCACGATTCGCTCGCCCTCGCCTTCGGCTGCTCGAGCTAGATATCGCGGCGATCGGCCTGATGCACACCGCTCGCGGTGCGACCGGTCAGTTCGAGACCAGCTTGCTGACGCAGAGGATGACGGCGGCGGCCAGGAAGAACAGGTCGATGTAGGATTTCTTCTCGCCGTCCTTGCGCAGCGATCCGACGTCGGACACCACCTGCCTGCTGACCACCTGCCCCACCGGCCCGTCGCCGAGCATGCCGGCCAGCCGGCGGACGTCCGATTCCATCTTCTCGATCCGTCCGAAGAAATGGAAGGTGCGCACCACCGTGACGGCGCGCATGCCGGCATAGATCAGCACCACGAGCGCCAGGACGGCGCGGTTCTGGTACTTCTCGATGTAGTTCAGGCTGAGATAGACGGCCGCGAGAAATACGAAATTCGAGATGAAACGGTACACGAGGCCCGTGAAGTTCATCTGCTCCCCCACATGATGTTCGGATCACTGGCCGACGACAGAACTCACGAAACGCGTTTCGCCCCCGCGTCCTGGTTCAACCGGCGTCACCCTAGGAGAGCGGGCTTGCGAATTCGTGAAGTGGAAATTTTGCAGCGCCAGAACAGGCCCGCTTGGTAAACAAGGGACTGCCCGGAGAGCGCCGCTGCAGCCTGCAATTGCAGGGCTGCAGCAGCTCTCGCAGCTATGCGCCGAATCGCGCCGGCGCGCAGGCGGCGACGTCGACGCTCGGCGCTTCGCCGCTCATCAGCTCGGCGAGGATGCGTCCCGTCGCGGGCCCCAGCGTGAAGCCCTGGTGGCCGTGGCCGAAATGCAGCCACAGGCCCTTGTGACGCGCCGCCTGGCCGACGACCGGCAGCATGTCGGGCATGCACGGCCGCGTGCCGATCCACGGCTCGGGCTCGACCGGCTTGCCGAGATCGATGAGCTGGCGCGCGGCAGCCTCGGCCTTGCCGAGCTGAACCGGGGTCGCCTTCGCATTCGGCGATGACAGCTCGGCGCCGGTGGTGATGCGCACGCCGAGCGCCATCGGGTTCATCAGATAGCCGCGCGCCGCATCGCGCAACGGCAGATCGAGCGGGGCGCCGCCGGTGTAATGACGGTGATAGCCGCGCTTGCGCACCATCGGGATGTCGTAGCCGAACCGCTTCAGGAACTCCGGCGACCACGGTCCGAGCGCGACCACCACGGCCTCGGCCTCGATGCGTCCCTCCGCCGTGGTGACGGCCCAGCCGCTGCCCGCCTGTGCGAGCGTGGTCGCATCGCCGCGCAGCAGCTTGCCGCCGCGCCGCGTGAACAGCTCGGCATAGGAGCCGACGAGGCTGCCGGGATCCGACACGGTCCACGGCTCCTGCCAGTGCAGGCCGCCGATGCCGCTGTCGATCAGCCCGGGCTCGGCCTGCTTGAGCTGCTGCGCGCTGAGCAGCTTGAACTTGACGCCGAACGCCTTGCCGACCGCCTCGGCCTCCCTGGCCTCCTTGTCGAACTGCGCCTGCGTCCGGTGCAGCACGCGAAAGCCGTCGCGGCGCACGAGATTGCCGGCCCCGGCCGCGAGAATCAGCGGCTCGTGCTCGGGCGCGGCGCGTGCGATCAGTTGCGCATAGGTCCGCGTCAGCACCTCGTGCCGGGCGGGGAACGAATTCCACCAGTATTGCAGCAGCGGGCGCACGTGATAGGGCAGCGCCGCGAGGCTGTAGTGCACGTCGTTGGTGCGCGCGAGCGCAATGTCGAGCACGCCGGCGAGATCATAGGGCATCGCGTAGGGCCTGACGGCCTCGCTCTGGATGATGCCGGCATTGCCGTAGCTGGTCTCGCGGCCTGGCTCCCTGCGGTCGACCAGCGCCACTGACCAGCCGCGGCTCTGCAGGTGCAGCGCCGTGCCGACACCGACCATACCGCCACCGAGAACGATCGCGCTTTGCATCGTCATCACTCCTATCTCAGGTCCGCGCCGCCGCGACGACGGTGACCTCGATCTTCACATCCGCCATCATCTGCGCCTGCACCGTGGTGCGCACCGGCAGCGGGTCCTTGAAGTGCCTGCGATAGGCCTCGTTGTAGGCGGCGAAGTCCGCCTTGTCGGCGAGGTGCACCATGCAGGACACGACGTCGTCGAGCGTCAGGCCTTCGCCGGCAAGCGTCTCCGAGATGTGCTTGAAGACGAGATCGGTCTGCGCCGCGATGCCTTCGGGAATGCTGCCGTCATCCGCAACCGGGATTTCGCCGGACAGGAACACCAGGCCGCCGGCGCGGCGCACCAGCGAAAACGGCCATGAGGGGGCGTCGGACATCGTTAGTCGCTCCAGGATGTATTGATCATGATGGCCGGCCTCAATCCCACGCCATGAAGCCCGGCGTCTGCGCCAGCGGCGGCAGCGACGCGAGCCTGGCGAGGTCCGGCCGGGGACGGCGCAGCTCGGAGTCATCGGCAAAGGCGGCCTCCAGCGCCGCGGCGACGCCGAGCACCAGCGCATCGCCGCCGCGGGGACCTACGATCTGCAGACCGAACGGCAGGCCGTTGTCGTCGAGGCCGAGCGGCAGGCTGAGCGCGGGATGGCCGGCGAGCGTCACCGCATAAGCAAGCGCCAGCCAGTGGAAGTAGGAGCGTGTCGGCACGCCGTCGATCTCGGCCGGATACAGCTCGACCCACGGCCGCGGGCTCAAGGTGATGGTCGGACTGATCAGCACGTCGTGGCTTGCGAAGAAGCCCTGATAGGCGCGGTAGATGCGGGTCTGGTTGGCGCTCGCGCGCGAAAAATCGTCGAGGCTGTAGCCGAGCCCCTCCTCGACATTGGCGCGCACGTTCGGCCCCAGCATGTCGGGCCGCTCGCGAAAATTCTTGCCGTGCTGGGTGAGGAACAGCGAGGCGCGCAGCACCGCGAAGGTCTCGTCGGCACCGCTGCAATCGGGCGCGCTCTCGTGCGCGTCAGCAAACAGCGGCGCGATGCGCGACACGCGCGCGCGGAAGGCGCGGCGGATCAGCGCTTCTGTCGGGGCAAAGCCGAAATCCTCGGTGAAGGCGAGCCTGAGCGTCTTGAGTTCGACCACCGGCGGCACCACCCAGCGCGATGGCGCGCCGCGCACGGCTTCGCCCGGCAAGGTGTAGGCGAGCGGATCGCGCGCATCGTCGCTCGCCATCACCGACAGCATCAGCGCGGTATCGCCGACATCGCGCGCCATCGGCCCATCGGTCGACAGGCACGACCAGCCATGGGCGCGCTTCTCGCTGGCGACGAGGCCGTACGACGGCCGCATGCCGACGATGCCGGAGAAGCCGGCCGGATTGCGAAGGGAGCCGCCGGTGTCCGAGCCGGAGGCCAGCGGGGCCATGCCGCAGGCGAGCGCGACCGCCGAGCCGCCGGAGGAGCCGGCCGCCGAGCGCATCGGATCGAACGGATTGCCGGTGGCGCCGAACACCGGATTGCGGGTGTTGCCGCCCGCCGCCCATTCCGGCGTATTGGTCTTGCCGAAGATGATCGCGCCGGCGGCGCGCAGCCGGCCCACCGAGGCCTGGTCGACGGCCGGAACATTGTCGGCCAGGATCGGGCTGCCATAGGTGGAGCGAATCCCGGCGGTGTCCTGGGTATCCTTGATCAGGACCGGCAGGCCGTGCAGCGGCCCCCTGTCCTCGCCCCTCACGATCTCGGCCTCGGCGGCCTTGGCCGCCGCGCGGGCAGCCGGCTCGTCCAGGGTCACCACCGCGTTGACGGCCGGATTCACCGCCGCAATCCGGTCCAGACACGATTCGAGCAGCGCAACCGGCGAGATCGCCTTTGTTTTCAGGAGGTTGACCAGCTCGACGGCGGTCTTGTCGCAAATCGATTCCACGGGCTTCTCTTTTCCGTTTCGGAAAACTATTTAGCATATAGGAAATCGAATGCACGACCCGAAAACGCATTGTTCCACCGCTGTCCACGCATGACCTTCGGACATTGGGGCACCCAATTGAATATGTTGTTCTTTGGGGCGAGATTGTCGGCCTGCCCCGGCCATCGGCACGCCTGATCCGCTAACGGATTTTCCGGAGATCGCTTTGACAGACACTGCCATCAGCGCGTCGACCGAAGGCCCCCACTCCCAGCTCGGCCAGTGCCTGAAGGCGGCCCGGCAGGCGCGCGGGCTGACCCTGAAGCAGGTCGCCGAAAAGACCGGCATGGCGCTGTCGACGCTGTCCAAGGTCGAGAACGGCCTGATGTCGCTGACCTATGACAAGCTGCTGCAGCTCACCTCGGGCCTGCAGATGGACATTGCCGAGCTGTTCAGCCCTGCTTCGCCGCGTCCCGAGGCGGGTCGCCCGGTGACCGCCCGCCGCAGCGTCAGCCGCGCCGGCCAGGGCCAGATCGTCAACACCAGGTTCTACACCTACACCTATCAATGCACCGACCTGATCGGAAAGCGCATGGTGCCGATGATCGCCGAGGTGCGCGCCCGCACGCTCGAGGAGTTCGGCCCCCTGCTCCGCCACAGCGGCGAGGAATACTTCCTGGTGACCCGCGGCACCATCGCCGTGCACACCGAGTTCTACGCGCCCGAGACCCTGCACGAAGGCGACGGCATGTATCTCGACAGCACCATGGGCCACGCTTACCTCAACGCCGGCGAGACGGACTCCGCGCAGGGCGTGTGTCTGTGCACGAGTGAGCAGGCCGATCTGTTCGAGCAGTTGCACCGGATCGCGAAGAAGGATGCGGTGGAGTGAGGGGCGCGTCGGCGGCACGTTGAAGCAGAGGCGAGACGCGCTATGTTGAACAAAGAAGGTTTTTGTCCAACAGAACCCGGATCATCATGGCCAAGGCACCTGCCGGCAAATCCCCCTCCCGCCGGGGCAAGCAAACCGCTCACGGCATGTCGCGTCGGCCTCGTGATGAGGCGACGATTGGACGCGTCGTCCCGAGCGAGACGCGCGTCCAGGCAGTCATGCGGGCAGCCGAACGGTCCGGACTCCTCAAGGACAAGGCGGGACGGATTGGCGGACGCGTGAGCTCCGCGCTGGTCCGGCAGGCCAAACGGCAAACGGGAATCGAAACGGATACCGACCTTATCGAGTTTGCTCTCGCGACCATCGCGCTCGAGGATAATTTCGCGCAAGTCTTCAAGGAATCGCGCGGGACGGTCGATCCGAAACTGAAGCTCGGCTATTGACGTGGCGGCATTCGACTACGAGAGCGCGCGGCGCTGGGCGCGTTTCGATCCACGGGGAACGCTGGCACGGCGGAGCGATGACGAGCTGCCATTTGTCGGACCCGGCCTGATTGCCGGACAAGGACTTTTGCTCGACACTTGTGTCTATATCGACCAGATGCAGAGCTGCTCGCCTCCCATTCTGGACGAAGTCATCGCGCGTCGTCAGGTCAACCACTCGATCATTGCGGTGCAGGAGTTGATGCACACGGTTGGCGCCTTGAACCCAGCCGACTCGCGCACTGCGTCCGTCATCGCGGTGGTTGGACGACAGATCAAGGCGACGCCATCGCATCGCATCTTCACCCCAGACGCCGAAACTCTAGGACGCGCAGCACTCCTGTCAGGCACCCTTTGCCGAACCCAGGGTTATGACAAAGATGGCAAGTTCCGCGCTCTCCGCGATTGCGCGCTGTTCCTTCAGGCGCAGAAGCTCGGCTTGGTGGTCCTGACGGCAAATGTCACCGACTACGACATATTGCTTCAGCTCATACCGAAGGGACGAGCACTCTTCTATCGAGGAGCCGAACCTGATCAGGCTTAGAGCTGTGCACTAAGCCAGTCTCGGTCGCCGCGCTGAGGCTTCGTGTCCGCACAACCGTCTTGGCTTCTTCATGTCGGACGTTGCGCCATGGCTGCAACGACGTCTCCTCGCTCTCATGGTTCAACGCCGTCCCGAGCAGCGCGGGAGAAAACCCGGTTGCGCCAAAACTCTGTTTTCGTCTGCCCCCTCAACCACATCACCCCTGTCCAGTCGTTCCGTGAAAAATATTCCTCTTTCGTTTTTCCGAAAATCATGATTTTCTACCACCATCCCGCCTCGGCACGAGGGGCGTATCGCGATCGTCACGACACGCGGGGTGGGATGCGGTGGGCGTAGCGAGTCGCAGCATGCTCGACATGCGGACGAACGAATCCGATGCGCCGGCGAAATCGTAGGGTCCTGGCCTCCCGGTGCTGAGGCCAAGCTCGTGACAACGCGTTCGCGTTGCGCGGGTGACGGGGGCAAGACAGCCGGTCCCCGGGGAGAGGACGTATAAGCCGCCCAACCATCGCGCGGGGAATGCCGGGATGTCTCGGCTGAACCTGTGGTTCCTGCCGCCTGCACTTTTTTCGCAGGCGGGCCATGGGTGCGGCCAGCGCCCGGCATTCCCCGCCCCCTCGTTGTCGAGAGGGCGAAACCACCGGCAGAGCTCGGACGCATCACGCGCCGCGAGGCGGAGACGGCTCGCCCGGACGGCGCTGTGGATCGGGGCGAACGAGGGATCCCTCACCGCATGATCGCTGCGGACTCACGTCGCTGTCCTGCCGGCCAAGGCCGACACGATCGCCTCCGACAATTGGCTCAGCCGGAACGGCTTGGCGAGAAGCCTGGTCGTCGCCCGGAATTCCTCCGGCACCAGCGAGGGGTCGGCGAAGCCGGACATGAAGACGATGGGCAGCTCGGGCCATCTGCGGCGCACCTCGCGCGCCAGGTCGATGCCGGTCATGGCATCCGGCAGCAGAATGTCGGTCAGCAGCAGCGCGATCGGATCCGGCCGCTCCAGCTCGGCGATCGCAGCGGTCGCATTGATGACGACGACCGGGCTGTAGCCCATCGATGTCAGCATGGTCGATGCCATCGCGCCCACCAGCGGATTGTCCTCCACGACCAGGATCCGTTCGCCGGTCTGCGGCCGCGCCAGCCGCGCCGCGCCGGCGCGCGCGCGACCGGTGACGCCCGGCCCCGCGCTCGGCAGATACAGCGTGACGCACGTGCCCTCCGCCACCCGGCTGTCGATCAGCACCGTGCCGCCCGATTGCCGCGCAAAGCCATAGACCATGCTGAGGCCGAGGCCGCTGCCCTTGCCGAACTCCTTGGTGGTGAAGAACGGCTCGAAGGCGCGGCGCGCGATCTCGGGCGGCATGCCGGCCCCCATGTCCGACACCGCGATCGTCACGTAGTCCCCGGGCATGATGCGCTCGTCGCCGTCATCGAGCGGCTGGTCGAGCACGGCATTCGTCGTCGTGATCGTCAGTCGACCGCCGCCATCCATCGCATCGCGCGCGTTGAGCGCCAAATTGAGCAGCGCGTTCTGCAATTGCGTCGGGTCGATCAGGCAGTGCCACAGCATCGGATCCTGCGCCAATTCGATCTCGATGTTCTCGCCGAGCGTCCGCTGCAGGATCGTCGTCATCCCGCTGACCAACTGATTTACGTCGGTGATCTGCGGCTGCAGCGCCTGCTTGCGGGCGAAGGCCAGCAGCCGCCGGTTGAGATCGGCGACCCGCTCCGCCGCCTCGATCGCCCGCTCGACCATGCTGCGGCAGGAGACATCGGCGGGCGGCAAGGCGTCGAGCAGCAGATCCAGATTGCCGAGCGTCGCCGCCAGCATGTTGTTGGAATCGTGCGCGATGCCGCCGGCCAGCTGGCCGACGGCCTCCATCTTCTGGGCCTGGCGCAATTCGTCCTCGATGCGCTTGCGCTCGGTGATGTCGACCGACAGCACGAAATAGCCGCGCACCGTGCCATCCTGGCTGCGATCCGGCACCCGAATGGTCTGGCACCAGCGTTCACGGCCGTCGGGAAACGCGATCTTCTCCTCGCCGCCCGCGGTGCGGCCGGCCAGCGCGGCCTCGATCTTCGGCCTCACCTCGCCACGTCGCCCGGGATCGATGTAGTCGTCGATCCTGCGGCTGCGGCCGGCTCCGGTGGGCGGCTGCGCGTACCATTCGCGTGCGACGCGATTGGCGTAGCGGATGTCGCCGTCGGCGCCGACCTGGACGATCAACGCGGGCACGTTCTCCGTGACCAGCAGATGCTGCTCGAAATTGTCGCGCAGCGCCTGCTCGGATGCCGCGCGCAGCCGCCATTGCCGCGCCAGGACGAGGCCGAATCCCGAGATCAGCAGATTGAGCCCGGCGGCGATGGCGCTGTAGTACAGCGCGTTGTGTTTCCAGCCGGCCAGATACTCGACCGGATCGCGCGCCACGGTCACCACCAGCGGCAGGCCGGCGACGCGTCGATAGCTGATGCTCCGCGACGTGCCATCCGTCATGCCGCTGCCCTCGAAGTTGCCGTGAGGCGCCTGCGGGAGATATTGGCTGAACAGACGATTGGACCGAACGTTGCGGCCGGCAAAATCGTCGGCGTTCGGCGAGCGCAGCAGGATCGTGCCATCGTCTCGATAGAGCGTCACCGTTCCGCGCTGCCCGACGTTCAGCGACAGAAAGAACTGCCGCAGATTCTCGTAGTCGACGGCCACGACGATCACGCCGGCGAAACGTCCGCCCGGCATCATCAAGGCGCGGCTCACCGCGATGAACAGACCCTTGTTCACACGCGAGGCCACCGGCACGTCGATGAACAGGCCGCGGCCGGGGTCATCGCGCTGGACCTTGTAATAGGCCCGATCGGCGAAATTGTTCTCGCGGCCGGGAACTCCGTTGCCGGCGCTGTCGCCGAGCAGGTTGCCGTCCGCATCAATCACGACGATGCCGCCCGCGGCGGGATACGGCGCCACCCTGCGCTTCAGCTCGTCGATCAGGGCCGGATTGCCGGCGGTGAGCAGCGATGGGTCCTGCTTGAGACTGTCGATCGTCGTGTTCAAGAGCACGTCGACGCCCTGGATGTTGCGCAACATGTATTCTTCGAGCGCGCGGGCAAGATCGCCGTTGGCGGCCTCGGTGGCCCGATAGGTCTCCCGATAGTTGACGGAAAGCATGTGCGCCACGAAGGCATCACACAGCAGAGCCAGCACGAGGCCGCTCAGCACGATGATCCAGGGGGTCCAGCGCCGATCCATCCAGGATCCGGACGCGGCCCTGGTCCAGGCGTCGACAATGCCTGCCTGCCGCGGACCGCGCCGATGGTCGGCTCTCGCTTTGATCTGGTCCCGCATGGCGTCGAATTCAGGAGGTCGTCGGGCGGTTTGATTGTGAAGCGATCGGCGCGTCAAGCATCGGCGAAAGGTCCGGATTGTGCCGAATTCCGCGTCTCCAGGCGCGTCGCGATCCATATCGCGGGCGCTCGATAGCACGGTTTGCCGGGGCGTGTCATCGGCACCCGCCAAGCGCTGCGGTGGTCGCGGAAGGGCTCGAGGCGTCAAGACGCGATCAGAGCTGATGCTCGAACGCCTCGCGCTCGGCACGGCTCAGATGCAAGCCATGCTTGGTGCGCCGGTCGAGGACGTCGGCGGCCGTGACGGCCCACTCCTGCTCGCGCAGAAAAACGAGCTCGCGCTCATAAAAGGAGGAACCGAAATGGCGGCCGAGATCGCCGACGTTGCGGGATGCTCCGAGCAGGTCGCGCGCCCGGGTGCCGTAGAGCCGCGCATAATGTGCCAGCACCGCCGGCGGCAATCCCGGATACTCGCCGGCGAGATCAGCAAGGAACTGATCGAACGGCGCACCGAGATCGCCGCCCGGAAGACACGCGCCCGCCGTCCATGCCGACGCCAGCTGCGGAAACCATGGCGCGAGGCGCTCCATCGCTTGTTCGGCAAGCCGGCGAAACGTCGTGATCTTGCCGCCGAAGATCGACAGCAGCGGCGGCTGCCCGGGTGCACCATGTACCTCGAACGCGTAGTCGCGCGTCACCGCCGACGGATTGTCGGCGTTGTCGTCATAGAGCGGCCGCACCCCCGAGAAGGCGTGAATGATATCCCCTTTGCCGGGCGCAGCCCGGAAATAGCGGTCGAGCACGGCGAGCAGATAGTCGACTTCGGCACCGTCGATCGCAACGTCTTCCGCGCGGCCGTCATGCACGATGTCAGTGGTCCCGATCAGCGCCAGATCGGTCTCATAAGGATTGACGAAAATGACGCGGCGATCTGTGTTCTGCAGCAGATAGGCCTGCGATCCGCTCCAGAATTTTGGCACCACGAGATGGCTGCCTTTCACGAGCCGCACATTGTGCGCCGAGTTGAGCCCGGCGACGCCCTGCACCACGTCCTGCACCCAGGGACCTGCGGCGTTGACCAGCGCCCGCGCGCTGACGGTCTGCAGCTCGCCGCTCTCGGAGCACATCTCCAGCCGCCAGACGCCATTCTCTCGCCGTGCGCTCACGGCGCGGGTGCGCGGCAGGATCGTCGCGCCCTTGCGTGCGGCATCGACGAGATTGAGGATCACCAGCCTGGCATCGTCGACCCAGCAGTCCGAATATTCGAAGCCGCGCCGGAATTCGGGGCGCAGCGGCGCGCCCTCCGGCTCATGCGCGAGATCGACGTTGCGGCTCGCTGGCAGCTGCTTGCGGCCGCCGAGATGGTCGTAGAGGAACAGCCCGGCGCGCACCAGCCAGGCGGGACGCTGCTCCGGCGAGTGCGGCAGCACGAAGCGCATCGGCCAGATGATGTGCGGCGCCGAGGCCAGCAGCACCTCGCGCTCGATCAGGGCCTCGCGCACCAGGCGGAATTCGTAGTACTCCAGATAGCGCAAGCCGCCATGAATCAGCTTGCCCGATCGCGACGAGGTGCCCTCGGCGAAATCGTCCTTCTCGCACAACAGCACCTTCAGGCCGCGGCCGGCGGCATCACGGGCGATACCAGCGCCATTGATGCCGCCGCCGATCACGGCGAGGTCCAACAGACCGTGATCGGTTCCGCTGCGTGAGACCGTCGCATTCATCGCTTGCTACTGCGCTTCTTCTCTGGCTTGCTGCGCGCGGCGGCGCGCGCCTTTGCCGTCGCCTTGGCCGGCTTCGCCGCTTTCGCCTTCGGCTCCTGCAGCCCGTAGGTCGAAAACCCCTGCGACGTCTCGGCGATCTCGGCGTCGCCCAGGATGTGCGGCTGGCCGAGCGCGAGCGACAGATAATATTGCCGGGCGATGGTCTCGAGCTCGACCGCGAGCCACATCGCCTTCTCGAGATTGGCACCGACCGCGATCATGCCGTGATTGGCGAGCAGGCAGCCGTTGCGTCCCTCGAGCGCCGCGAGCGCGAGTTCGGACAATTCGGCCGTGCCGAAACGCGCATAGCCGGCGCAGCGGATGTCGGTGCCGCCGAACGCCGCCATCATGTAGTGACAGGCCGGTATCGGCTTGCGCGCGATGGCGAGCACGGTGGCATAGGTGGAATGCGTGTGAACGACGCCGCCGACATCCGGACGGCCGCGCATGATGTCGAGATGAAAGCGCCATTCCGTCGAAGGCTTCAGCGGCCCTTCCCAAGATCCGTATTCACCCTCGAGCGGCATCGATGCGATCATCTCCGGCTTCATCGAGTCGTAAGGTGTCGCCGACGGCGTGATCAGCATGCGGTCCTTGTAGCGGGCGGAGATGTTGCCCGAGGTGCCTTGGTTCAAGCCCGACGCATTCATCCATCGGCATTTGGCGATGATGTTCTCGCGGATCAGCCGTTCCTCGCGATTCATGTCGAAAACCTTTCGTCGTCAGCAGGGATTGAGCGGCGGCTCGCCGGCGAGATAGCGGCGAACCTCTTCGGCCGCCTGGTCGGCGGCAAAGGTGACGGTGCGCACGGACGCGCCGGCGATGTGCGGCGTCAGCGTGACGTTGGGAAGCTGCAACAGCGGCCAGTCCGGCGGCGCCGGCTCGACGGCGAACGTATCGAGCACCGCACCGGCCAGTCGCTGCGAGCTGAGCGCGTCATGCAGCGCGTGATAGTCGACCAGCGGCCCGCGCGCCGTGTTGATCAGGATCGCGCCGGGCTTGATCCGGGCCAGCGCATCGCGATCGATGAAGCCGGTGGTTTCCGGCGTCACGCGGGCATGCAGGCTGACGACGTCGGCGCGCGCCAAGAGGCCGGCGAGCGCGACGTGCTCGACGCCGTCGTTGCGGTCCTCAGCGCTGAGCTGGACGTAGGGGTCGGTCACCAGGATCTTGCAGCCGAACGCCTTCAAGAGCTTGACCACGCGAGTGCCGATCGCGCCATAGCCGACGATGCCGACCGTCATTTCGCCGAGTTCGCGTCCCGTGCGGTCGGCGCGGTAGAGATCGCCGCGCCATTGCCCGCCCCGCATCGACTCGTGGCCGCTACGGATCAACCGGGTCTCGGCGAGCATCGCGCCGATGGTGAATTCGGCCACCGCGCTCGCGTTGCGGCCGGGCGTGTTGACGACCAACACGCCGTGATCGCGCGCGGCCTGCATGTCGACGTTGACGGGGCCGCCGCGCGACACGGCGATGAATTTCAGGCTCGGCAACCGCTGCAGCATCGCCCGCGAGATCGGAGCCAGATGCGTCACCAGCAGGGACGCCTCGCCGATGAACTCGGCCAGTTCGTCCGGGTCGCCCATGAACTCCTTCAGCCCGTCGAGCTTGGAGCCGGCATAGCCGTGCTCCATCGGCTCATCCGGCCAGGGCTGCTCGAGCATGCGGATGTCGATGCCATCACCGCAGACGGCGGTGATGCGCTCGGCGAACACCGACGGCAGCATGAAGCGGTCGCCGATGATGGCGATGGAGCTAGACATGATCGGCACCTGCGCGTTGTGCGGCGAGCTGCTTCCAGACCGGCCGCGCCGCGAGGCGGGCCTCGACATAGGCCGGGAACAGCTGCGCATAGCGTTCCGCCAGCGCCGCATCCGGCGCTTGCGGCTCATCCAGATACGGTCTCACCCACTCCTCCGCGCAGATCATCATGTCCGAGTAGAGCCCGGTCGCGACCGCGGCGATCATCGCCGCCCCCGACGCGCCGGCCTCCTCGCGACGGCAGACTCGAATTGTGCTGCCGAGTGCCGCGCCGAGAATGGCACCAAGCGCGCGGCTGCGCGCCGCGCCCCCCGTCAGGCGAATTTCCGTCGGCAGCGGTCCCATCGCCGCGTAGCAGTCACGTGCGGCGAAGGCCAGTCCCTCCATCACGGCACGCATCAGATCCCAGTAGCCGTGACGGATGCGCAGGCCGATCAGTTGCGCAGAAGCTTCATGGGACACGAAGGGGCCGCGTTCGCCGGCATCGGAAATGAACGGATGATACAGCAGCTCGCCCGATTTCGCCGCAAGCACGCGCTCGTCCAGCCGCCGGATCAGATCGTTGCGCGACCGCGCGATGCCTTCCATGGCGAGCACCCCGCGCGCGACATCGAGCAGCCAGTCGATGTTCAAGGTCGCGGCCATGGTCGACTGCATCTGCGCATAGTGGCCCGGCACCGGGAACGGCATCGTATAACCGGTCGCCTCGGCATTCAGCCTGACTGCATCGGCGCCGTTCACCAGCCGCATGTGCATGCCGGTCGAGCCGATGATGGTGCAGCCGACCTCCGGCGTGGGGTCATACAGCCCACCGCCGAGCGCATTGCAGATCACGTCGACATAGCCGAGCGACACCGGCACGCCCTCGGGCAAGCCCGTCTCGGCCGCAGCCGTTGCCGTCAAGCCATGCGTCGTCGCGACACCATCGACGACATCTGGAAACAGGCGCGCGGCATCGGCGATGCCGATGAGACGCGCGGCATCGCCGTCGAAGCCGCGCTTGCGAAAATCACCGCAGGAGAACGTCGCCTCGGAGGGATCTGTGACCCGCTCGCCGGTCAGCTTGAAGTAGAGCCAGTCCTTGCAGTGGAACGCCGTGCCCGCGCGTCCCAGCAACTCTTCGTCATGGGCCTGCAGCCAGGCCAGTTGCGCCCCCTGCTGGCAAGCGTTGAGCCCTGATCCGGTGCGCTGATAGTGCGCGACATTGCGCTCGCCGCCGCGGAAGGCTTCAACGAAACCTGCCGCACGCGAGTCGAGCCACAGCAGCGCGGGCGCGACGGGATGGCCATCCGCATCGATCAGCCAGGTGCCATCGCCCTGCCCGGTCACAGCGATCGCGGCGACCCGGTGAGCCAGATTCGGCAGCGCGCCGCTGAGGCCGCGCAAGGCCGCAACGGTGTCGGTCCAGGTCCGCTCCATGTCCTGCTCGACTCGGCCGCCCGGCAAGGTGGTGTAGCTGTTGGGAATCGCGAAATCCCCGAGCTGGCGGCCATCCCGCGAAAAGGCCACCGCCTTGATCACCGACGTCCCGGCGTCGATGCCGATGATCACGTCGCGAATCGCTCCGGAGGTCATATTCAACGCGCCTCCGCGTGGCGGACGCAGACTCCGTCGGCGCCGAAAACGTGGAGATGGCGTGACTCCAGCGCGCACGGCACGACGTCGCCCGGCCGCGCCACGACCCTGCTCGACATCACGGCGACCAGCAGATGACCGGCGCACTCGCCCGCAATGTGCGACTGATCGCCGAGCCACTGGTTGGAGACGACGCGCAGCCGCGTTCCACCGCTGCCGATCGCGATCCGCTGCGGCCGGATGCCGACCTTGATCCGATCGGCCTGCACCAGCGCCTGTTGTCCCGTCACGTCCAACGTCTGCGCGGGAATGTGAAAGGCAACATCGGAGCCCACGGACAGACGGAAGCCGCCTTCCTCCTGTGTCACCGCGGTCTCCATCAGGTTCATCGGCGGCTCACCGATGAAGCTCGCGACGAACTGATTGGCCGGGCGGTTCTTCAGCTCGCGCTCGCTCGCGAACTGCTGCAGCACGCCGTCTTCCATGACAGCGATGCGATCGGCGAGCGCGCTCGCCTCGGTCTGGTCATGGGTGACGAAGATCGCCGTCATGCCACGTTCGGCGAGCAGGCCCTTGATGCGGCCGCGCACCACGGCGCGGAGCTGCGGCTCCAACTGCCCCATCGGCTCGTCCAGCAGATAGAGGTCGGCGTCGCGCACCAACGCGCGCGCCAGCGAGACGCGCTGCTGCTGCCCGCCGGAAAGCGCGCGCGGATGGCTGTCGAGGATATCCTCGATCTCGACCAGGCGGGCGATGCTATCGACCCGATGCGCGATCTCGGCGCGCGACAGCTGCTGCGCCTTCAGCGCGAAGCCGATGTTCTCGCGCACGGTGAGCGGCGGATACAGCGAATAGCCTTCGAACGCCATCGCCACCTTGCGCTTCGCCGGCGCCAGATCATGGATCGGCCGCTGTGCCAGCGCGATCGAACCCGAGCTGACGCTCTCGAACCCGGCGATCATGCGCAAAGTCGAGGTCTTGCCGCAGCCGGAAGAGCCGAGCAGCGCAACGATCTCGCCTGCTTTCACCTCCATATCGAGCGCGCGCACGGCATGGACCGGCGGCTTGCCCCGGCTGTGATAGACTTTGTCGACGTTGCGGATTTCGAGCATGCCCATGTCAGGTCCTCACGCCGCCTGCCGCCGCGGCGAGAGGCCAATGCGGTCTCCCGTCGCGTGGTCGAACAACAGCGCCGCATCGGGCGCGAACCGCACGAACACGTCCTCGTCCGCATCCGCCTCCAGCGCCTCGGGCGCCAGCGCAGCCAGCCACTCGGATCCGTCGGCGAAGCGCAGCAGCACCACGGCGCGCTCGTGGATCGGCGTGACCGCGACGATCCGCGCCGGGATCGCACCCTCGCCGCCATCACGCGTCACCACGACATCGTCCGGCCGGACGCCAAGCCAGCAGCGCTCGCGCATATTGGTCGGCAAGCCGTCCGCATCGAGCCGGATCAGCGCCCCGGCGACAGATGCGGTCAGTCGGCCCTGCTCCGCCACCGGCGTGACCTCGGCAAGATTGATGCTGGGATCGCCGAACAGCCGCGCCACCGCGACCGAGGCAGGCCGCGCGTAGATTTCCTCGGGACGCGCCACCTGCACCAGACGGCCATTGATCAGCACCGCGATGCGATCGGCGATTGCCATCGCCTCGCGATAGTCCTGCGTGACATAGAGCACCGCCGCCGAGCTGCGGCGCAGCAGGCTCGGCAGCTCGAGGCGCATCTCGTAACGCAGCTTGGCGTCGACGTTGCGCAGGGGATCGTCGAGCAGCAGCACCTCGGGGTTGCCGATCAGCGCGCGCGCCAGCGCGGTGCGCTGCTTCTGGCCGTTGGACAGTTCACGAGGCTTGTGGCCGAGCACGTGCTCGATCTTCAACAGCCGGCTCATCGCCGTCACTTTCGCGGCGGTGTCGGCCGCCCCCGTCGCGCGCAGGCCGCTGGCGATATTGTCGCGCGCGCTCATATGCGGAAACAGCGCAAAATTCTGGAAGGCCATGCCGATGCCGCGCTGCTCCGGCGGGGCATCGACGATCGAGCGCCCGCCGACCAGGATGTCGCCATCGTCAGGCTCGAACATGCCGGCGATCATGCGCAGCAGCACGGTCTTGCCGCTGCCGGACGGACCGAACACTGCGACGATCTCGCCGGGCTCGACCGTCAGCGACACGCCTTTCGCGCAGCAAGCGGCGCCAAAGGTCTTGTCGACGGCTTTCAGTTCGAGACGCGCCATGTATCCTCAACCCTTGACCGCACCGAGCGACAGTCCTTCGACGAGATAACGCTGCGCGTAGAGCGCCAGCAGCAATGTCGGCGTAACCGACAGCACGATCGCGGCGGCGATCTGGCCGTACTGGATGCCGGACGCCGTCACGAAGGCGAGCGCGCCCACCGTCACCGGCTGTTTGTCGGCCGAGGCCAGGATCAGCGCGAAGACGAAATTGTTCCAGCAGAAAATGAAGGACAACAGCCCCGCCGCTGCGATCCCCGGCCCTGCCAGCGGCACCGCGATGCGTGTGAACGCCTCGCGCCAGGAATGGCCGGCGAGCCGGTAGGCATGCTCGATATCCGGGCTGATGTCCTCGAAATAGCCGCGCACGATCCACAGGATCAACGGCAGCGCGATCAGCTGGTAGACCCAGACGATGCCGAAATACGTGTCGTTCAGGCCGAGCTGCTGGTAGTACAGCGACAGCGGCAGCAGCACCAGCAGCGGGGGCGCAAAGCGGAACGAGAGAAGCGTGAACGCAATGGTCTCGCCGAGCCTGAACTTGAAGCGCGCGAACGCATAGGCCGCGGGCACGCCGAGCAGCAAGGCCAGGATCACCGAGGCGCTCGACAGCACGAAGCTGTTCATCAGGTTGCGCATGAACGAGATCTGCAGATTGCCGGCCGCGGTGCGCAGCTGGCCCGAGATCAGCGCCTCGTAATTGGCGAATGTCGGCTCGAACAAGATGCGCGGCGGGATCCGCAGGATCTGCTCGTTGGTCTGGAACGACATCAGCAGGATCCAGACAATCGGAAACATGAAGAACACGAGCACCAGCGCGAGCGCAATGCCGCGAAAGATGCGTCCAGCCAGGCTGGAGTGATCCATGACGTCCCTCCCTCAGGCGTGACCGTGGGCGCGTGCGCGCAGCCGCAGCCAGTTCTTGATGAAGATGTTCGAGAGGATGTTGGTGATCAGCCACAGGATCATCAGCAGCGCCGCCGAGCGTCCGACATTGGTGTACTGGAAGAACTCGAGATAGGCCTGGACCTGGAACACCATCAGCCGGTCGCCGGGGCCGCCTTGCGTCATCGCATAGACGATGTCGAACTGCTGGATCGAATCGAGCAGCCGGAACAGCGAGGCGGTGATGATGTAGGGCGCGAGCATCGGCAGGGTGATGCGGAAGAACACGAAACTCGCCGGCACACCGTCGAGTGCGGCCGCCTCAAACGGCTGACGCGGCAGCGAGCGCAGACCGGCCAAGAGCAGGATCATGATGAAGGGCGTGTAGACCCAGACGTCGACCAGGACGACCGTGAACAGCGCGGTCGACGGATCGGAGGCCCATTTGAAGTCATGTGCGCCGAACAGGCCGACCAGATAGGACAGGATGCCGAAGCTCGGATTGGTCATCAGCTTCCACATCAAGGCGGCGATCGCCGGCGCCGTCATCAGCGGTAGCAGCAGCACGATCGAGACCGCGTTGTGGAAGCGCGTCGGCCGCCGCAGCAGCAGCGCGATGCCCAGGCCGAGCAGCAGCTCGGCGACGACTGTTACCGCGGTGTAGACGAGCGAGATCCGCAGCGTGTTCCAGAACGCCGGATCGGACAGGAAATCGATGTAGTTGTCGATGCCGATGAAGCCGCGCAGATATGGCAGATTGAGCCGGTAGCGCTGCAGAGAATAGACGGCCGCGGTGACGAACGGCACCAGGATGGCGATGCAGACCAGCAGGGCCGGCAGGCTCAACAGATACGGCAGCAGCCGCCCGCTCCAGCGTTTGGCGCGGCGCGGCACCGCATTGGTCTCGATAAGTTCAGCCATGCTCATGACAAGCGGGATCGCATCAGCGCGGGGATGGGCCGGTCCGGACGCCCGTGGGGGAGCGGCCGGACCGGCGGGTGGTCATGGAACGAGCGTCGCCCGGCCTCAGCCAAGGCCGGCCTGCTTCAACTGACGGTTGATGCTCTCGGCAAGCTTGTCGAGGCCCTCGTCGACGCTGATCTCCTTGGCCACCATCTTCTGCAGCGAGGCCGCCCACTCCGTCGTGAGATCGAAGAACAGCGGCTGCGCTGTGAAGTAGATCTTCGCACCGGGCGCCGAGAGGTCATGCTGCTCGAGATAGCCAGGATAGGACTTGGCGATCCGATCGCGGAACTCGCTGTCCTTCCACACCGAGGTGCGGACTGGATTGACGAAGTCCATCTTGCGGGCGCCGAACAGGTCGTGCTCGACGGAAGCCGCCCACTGCATGAAGGTCCACGCCGCATCCTTCTGCTTGGAGAAGCTCGACATCGCCAGCGACCAGATCCAGACGTTCGGCGTCGGCGCCTTGGCGGCCGGATTGGCCGCGAATGGCGCGTAGCCGAGATTGCCACGCTCCTTGTTCTCGCCGCCGTTCATGAAGTAGCCGAGAATGTCGGCGTCGAAGATCATGCCGGAAGCGCCGGCGCCGAGATCGGTGCCGACCTGGTACCAGGTGTAGGTCGACCAGTTCTTCGGACCCGAGCCCTGGATCATCTTGACCCACTTCTCGTGGAAATCCTTCGACGCCTTGGTGTTCATCGCGGCCTTGAGCTTGCCGCCCTCCATCACGAAGTCCTTCTGGCCGAAATTCGCGTAGGCCGACAGAAAGCCGGGATGGATGGTGGCCCAGGAGCGCGAGCCGCGCACGCCGACGCCATAGGGACCACCGGCGTCCTTGGTGATCTTGGCGGCGACGTCGAGCATATCGTCGAGGTTCTTCGGCGGCTTGACGCCGACCTTGTCGAAGATGTTGCGGTTATAGGTGATGTTGTTGAGCTCGTAGCCCCACGGGATGCACCATTGCTTGGCCTTGCCCGAGCCGAGCTCGGAGCCGGCGACGCCGTCCCAGGCGGTCGAGGAGCGCAGGCCGGGCAGCACGTCGTCCCAGGCGAACGCCGGATTGGTCTTGGCGGGATCCTTGATGTAGGTGTTGAGGTCCTCGATCCAGCCGGCCGGACCATAGGTCCAGGTCATGTAGGCGCCGGTCATGAAGGCGTCGTATTGATCGGACTTCGACGACAGCGCCGCCGTCACCTTGTCGAAATAGACGTCCTCCGGGAAGATGTCGTAGCTGACGTTCATGCCGGTCAGGCTCTTGAACGCCTCGATGTCGCCGATCATCGCATCGACATAGGGATGCTTGTTGAGGAGCAGCTTGACGGTCTTGCCGCTATGGGCCTTCCAGTTGAAATCCGCGGCCATCGCCCTCGACATCGCCGAGGCAAAGGCGGCATTGGCGGCGACACCGGCGATGCCGAGCTTGGCAGCGCCGTCGAGCAGATCACGCCGGCTGATGCGCTTGCCGGCATAGGACGCAAAGAGATTCTTCTCACGATCGTACATTCAACCCTCCCTTTGTTTTTTGTAGAGACGTGTTCGCGTTACCTGCCCTTCCGACTCTTGTTCTTGGCGTGGCCGGATGTTTTCTCCGGCTTGTCGGTAGCGAGTGCCTGAGCGGTTACCTCATCGATGATGAGACCGTTCAGGAAGCCGCTGCGCAGCACCGCGCGCAGGGCCGTGATCTTCGCCTGGCCGCCGCCGATGGCGACGATGCGGTGTTTCTTCAGATCGGCAGCGGCCATCGAGGTGGCGCGCGCCGAAAGATCGAGATCGAGCAGCTCGCCCTGG
Source organism: Bradyrhizobium sp. SZCCHNRI20481 (assembly GCF_032485055.1). Classification (NCBI taxonomy): domain Bacteria; kingdom Pseudomonadati; phylum Pseudomonadota; class Alphaproteobacteria; order Hyphomicrobiales; family Nitrobacteraceae; genus Bradyrhizobium; species Bradyrhizobium sp. SZCCHNRI20481. Next base: position 13,311 of record NZ_JAUEUE010000018.1, on the reverse strand, counting down.
GCGTTGAAGAAATGCCCGAGCAGGTCGGCGCAGGCGCCGGCGCGCTTCAGCTCGACGACCTCGTCCGGCTTGATCATGCCGCTCGACACCAGGAAGCCGTCAGCGTGGATCTGGCCGATGCCGACGAACAGCAGCGACGCCCGCTGCGCCAGCGCGAACACGTCGGCAATGCCGAACTGCTGCATCAGCACGCGGCGGTCCGCGACCGAATTGGCGAACACGGGCACCGGCAGCAGATAGGCTTCGGCACCAGTGCGCTCGGCGAGACGATGGATCACGTCGAACGGGTTGGCGGCGAATTTGCGCGTGAGGCCGCCGAGCAAAGACACGAACTGCACGTCGCGCGCCGGGGTCTGCGGCAGCTGCGCCACCACCGCCGCAAGCGTGCGGCCATGGCCGACACCGATGATCTTGTCGTCGCCGCGCTCCAGCACCTGGCGCAGGAAGCTGGCGCCCTCCAGCGCCAGCGCCTTCAGCGGCAGATCGCCCTCGCCGAGATCCGGCGCGACGCGGCAGAAGGCGAGCCCGTAGCGCTCGGCCAGCGCGTTCTCCAGCGCGACGCATTCGGCGACGGGGCCCTCGACGAAGACGCGGATCATGCCCTCGCGGCTGGCGCGCGCGATCAGGCGGTGCGCCTTGGTGCTCTGGATGTTGAGCCGGTCGGCGACCTCCGACTGCGTCAGCCCGGCCGCGAAATACAGCCACGCGGCGCGCGTCGCGAGCGAGGCCTCGCCGTCCACCATGGGCGCCCTGTCGGAAGCTGTCGTCACGCCTGAATGCCTGCTTGCAAAATTCTTCACACCTTGCAAAAAATTGCAGACGCCGATCCGGCCGTCAATCCCCCAAACGTGCTGCAGCGCGTCAGGGACGACGCGCCGGGCGAGCACAGGCATGCTCGTCGGCGCACAACGGGATGAGGTCGCATGACGGAGTTGTTTGTCGGCATCGACGTGGGCACGAGCGGTGTGCGCGCCTGCGCCGTCGATAACAGCGGCGAGATCAAGGGCGCAGCCGCTGTTCCGCTCATCGCGCCGCATCAGGACGGCAACGCCATCGACCAGGATCCCGAGCTGTGGTGGCAGGCGACGGTCGCGGCGCTCGACAAGCTCGGCAGGATCGTCGATCTCGGCGCCGTCGCGCGCATCGCAGTCGACGGCACCTCCGGCACCTTGCTGCTGATCGACGCCGACGGGCGGCCCCGCTCGCTCGGCCTGATGTACAATGATGCCCGCGCGGTCGACGAGGCCAGGCGCATCGCAGCCGTCGCACCGCCCGAGAGCGGTGCGCATGGCACGAGCAGCCCGCTCGCCAAGCTGCTGCATCTGCTCGCCTCCACCAGCGGCGCGCGGCGTGCCGTGCACCAGGCCGACTGGATCGCCGGACGCCTCGCCGGCCATCACGGCGTCAGCGATGAGAACAACGCCCTGAAGCTCGGCTATGACCCCGTCAGGCGCGAATGGCCGCCGTGGATCGATCAGCTCGGCGTTCCACGCGACGTGCTGCCGAGCATTCTGGTGCCGGGCACGCCGTTCGCCGATATCGATCCAGCCATCGCGCGCTCGCTCGGTCTGTCCCCATCGACGCGCATCGTCGCCGGCACGACCGACGGCGTCGCCGCCTTCATCGCCACCGGCGCTGATACGCCGGGCGATGCGGTGACCTCGCTCGGCACCACGCTGGTGGTGAAGCTGGTCGCGACGCAGCCGATTTTCGCCGCCGATCAGGGCGTGTACTCGCACCGCCTCGGCGACAAATGGCTCGCCGGCGGCGCATCGAATTCCGGCGGCGCCGCGCTGCTTGCGCATTTCACCACCGACGCCATGGATCGCATGACACCACTACTGCGCCCGGACGAGCCCACCGGGCTCGACTACTATCCGCTGCAAAAACCCGGCGAACGCTTTCCGATCGCAGATCCCGCGCTGGCGCCGCGGATCACGCCACGGCCGGCCGAGGATCATCGCTTCTTCCAGGCGCTGCTCGAAGGAATTGCTGGCGTAGAAGCGCTGGCCTATCGGCGCCTGCACGCGCTCGGCGCGCCGGCGCTGCGGCGGGTGATCAGCATCGGCGGCGGTGCCCGGAACGAAGCCTGGACCGATATCCGCCGGCGCATCGTCGGCGTGCCCGTCAGCGCCGCCGCGCAGACCGAAGCGAGCTACGGCACGGCGCTGCTGGCGCTGCAGGGACCGCCGCGATGACGCCGGCGGCGTGCGAGATCAGCGGCCTGTCCGCCATCGCCGACAGGTTCGATCACGTGCTGCTCGACCAATGGGGCACGTTGCATGACGGAAGGACGGTGCTTACCGCTGCGCATGACTGCGTCCTGCGGCTGCGCGAGGCCGGCAAGCATATCCTGGTGCTGTCGAACTCCGGCAAGCGCGCGAGCGCCAATGCCGAGCGCCTCGCCCGGCTCGGCCTGCCGCGCTCGACCTATGACGGCATTCTCACCTCGGGCGAGGTGACCTGGACCGGCCTGCGCGACAGAACCCGCGCGCCCTTCACCGATTGTGGCAATGCCTGCTTCCTGATCACCAGGGGCGGCGACCGCTCGTTGATCGACGGGCTGGATCTCGTCATCGTGACGGATATGCGCGACGCCGATTTCATCCTGCTCGGCGGCCTTGATGACGACCTCGCCGAGCCGGACCTCTGGCGCGATCAATTCACCGGAGCGGCGGCGCGAGGCTTGCCGATGATCTGCGCCAATCCCGACCTGATGATGTTCGGCGCGAGCGGCCTCGTGCCTGCGCCCGGCACGCTGGCGCGCGCCTATGAGTGGCTCGGCGGCCCGGTGAGCTTCGTCGGCAAGCCGCATGCGCCGATCTTCGCGGCTGCGCTGGAGCAGCTCGGCCATCCGCATCCGCATCGCGTGCTGATGATCGGCGACTCGCTCGACCATGACGTCGCCGGCGCCCGCGCCGCAGGCCTGCAGAGCCTGCTGCTCGGCGATGGCGTGCATCGCACGACGCTGGCCGGTGCGCCCGACCTGGCTGCCGCGACGCGCAAGCTCGCGGCTTCGCCAGGCCGCATGCCGAATTGGACGATGCAGCACCTGGTGTGGTGAGAAGGAGACGCGAGATGCGCGAGCCTGCCGAGCTTGATGATTTGCGCCGGATGTCGGCGCGGGTCGGCCGCAACGTGGAGCTGGTGCAAGGCGCCGGCGGCAACTCCTCGCTCAAGCAGGATGATGTGCTGTGGGTGAAGGCGTCCGGCACCTGGCTTGCCGACGCCGACGCGAAGGACATCTTCGTGCCTGTCCTCCTGCCTGCGGCGCGCGATGCGCTCGCCGCTGATGACGAGCGCATTCCGCTGGCAGCCCCCGGCCCGCTACGCGCCTCGATCGAGACCGCGCTGCATGCGCTGCTGCCGCACCGGGTCGTGCTGCACGTGCATGCCGTCAACACCATCGCCTGGGCGGCACGGCGCGACGCACGCGATGAATTTTCGGCGCGACTGGTCGGGCTCTCCTGGCGCCATCTCGACTACTTTCATCCCGGGCTGCCGCTGGCGCGCGCGGTGAGTGCAATCGTCGCGCGCGAGCGCATCGACGTGCTGATCCTCGGCAATCACGGCCTCGTCGTCGGTGCCGAAAGCTGCGACCAGGCCGAGGCGCTGGTCCATGACGTCGAGCGCCGGCTGGCGCTGCCGGTGCGCCCGGCGCCCGCCGCCGACGCCGCGGCCTTGCGCCGCGTGTGCGCCGGCACCGCCTATCGCCTGCCGCACGACGCTGGTAGCCACGGCATCGCCACCGATCCGTTCAACCGCGCCATCGCAACCGGCGGATCATTGTATCCGGATCACGTCGTGTTTCTCGGCCCGGGCCTGCCGACGATCGAGAGCGCCGGCGGCCTCGCCACGCTGCTCGCACGGGCGGACGCGAGCCGCCTGCCCGCGCCCGTCGCGGTCCTCGCGCCGGGTCTCGGCGCCATCATCCGCAGCGACGCCAGCCCGGGCGCCGAGGCCATGCTGAGCTGCCTCGCGCTCGTGACCAGCCGCCTGCCGTTATCGGCCGATATCGGCTATCTCTCGTCTCAGCACGAGCAGTTGCTGCTCAACTGGGACGCCGAACGTTACCGACAGCAGCTGACGGCAAGCCGCCAGTCGTCGAAGTGAAACGGCGGCAGATCACGCGATCTCCTCGCTCGACACCGGCAGGGACGGCGCCCTCGCCACAATCAGCTTGTGAAGAGCATCTCCGACCCGATCAATGACTTCGCCCCAGTCGCGCCCTTCGCGCTGACGGAACAGACGCATGCTCGGGTACCAGACGCTATCGTCACGATCGAGCAGCCAGCGATAGTCCGGCGTATACGACAGAAGCGTCCAGGTGGGACGGCCGAGCGCGCCGGCGAGATGAGCGACACTGGTATCGACGGTGATCACGAGATCCAGACATGAGATCAGCGCGGCCGTGTCCGCGAAATCGGCAAGTTGACCCGTCAGGTCCGCAATCCGGCTCGTCTCCTGGAGCACGGCTTTGTCTTCGGCCTTCGGCTCTTTCTGCAGGCTGATGAACGCCGCGTCCTCGCCGAGCAGGCGGGAAAACATGCGCAATGGGATGGAGCGATTGTGGTCGTCGAGATGATTGGGGTTGCCTGACCAGACCAGGCCGACACGCAACTTCTCAGGCGCACCAAGGCGCTCTTGCCAGATTTGAATCCGATCCGGATCAGGCGCCGGCAAATACGACACCGGCGCTGGAATCGCGGCCAGTGTCGTCCGAAAGGCAAACGGCAAGCTCATGATTGGACAATGGATATCCACTCCCGCAAGGTCGGCGGCCTCCGAGACCGGAATGCACTGCGAAATGCCCGGCACATTCGACAACAGAGGTAGCAACGGCTTTTGAACGGCGAGGATGACGCGGGCGCCTAGCGCCAGGACCATCGGCACGTAACGGACAAACTGGATCGTATCGCCCAGTCCTTCGTCGGCTGCGATGACAATGGTTTTTCCAGCGATGCCGTCCTGGCCCAGCCACATGGGTTGCTGGAAGCGCGGATAAGAGCTCGGCAGGCTCCAACGGGCCTCCCGACCAGACCAGCCCGCGTCGAGATCCCCCAGCAACAGGTTCAAATGAGCCGTTCCAAGATCGGCCAGCGTGTCTTTCGGGTCGGCACGCTTCAACTGCCTGTAGACCTCGAACGCTTCGTCGAATCGACGCAGCTTCGTCAGCACAGAGGCCTTGTCGTGCAGCGCATCCCTGGAGCCAGGTTGCAAAGCCAGAGCTCGCTCGAACCATTGCAACGCTTCTTCGTCTCGGCGCATCGTCCGCAGGACAATGCCCGTCTTGACGCAGATGTCAGAGTTGCCGGGCTCGATCTCGTGGGCTCGCCGACAGATGGCAAGGGCCTCGTCGAAGCGCTTCAGGCCATTCAGAAGTGCACCACGCATCAACAACGTCGGTACATGGTTGGGCCGCAAGGCGTCGCTCAGATCGAGATAGGCGAGCGCTTCATCGATCCGTCCCAACCGTTGAAGCGCGATGCCGCACTGGTTTGCCGCGTCCCAATGCCTCGCATTCAGTTCCAGCACACGTTGGAAGCTCAACACAGCGTCGGCGAGCTGCTGCAGGCTGACAAGGGCATTGCCCCTCAGCATCCACAGATCGGCGCTTTCGAGACCGAGCGCCCTCGCCTTCTCGACGACCTTCATCACCTCATCCGAGCGTCCCTGGACCTGCAGCACCGTGCCAAGACTCAGGAAGTACTGCGGCTGAACATCCTGCTGGATCGCGCGGGATACCCACCGCAGTGCAGCTTCATACTGCTGTGCCTGCAGTGCAAGGATCCCTAGCAAGTTGAGGGTCGGCGCATGCCCTCCATCGATCGCAAGCGCCATATGACAACACCGCTCGGCGTCCGCGTGTCGGCCATTGGCGACGTCACGCAAGGCAGCGTCATAGAAGTTCGCGGCACCATCGGGCTTGGCAGGTTGGAGCTTCACTTTGGTGGGCGAAGCTCGGCGCTCGCGACGGTTCATTGCTGCAATTCGTCCCGGTTACGATTTCAGGGTAATTGATTCTCATTCAGGCTGACAGTCGCAATTCTATCTCCGGCTGTGGTGAGGAGCGCTCCGATTCTGCCCGCATTCCCTAGCATAAGAGCGCGGAAGACAACGATCCGATGACCGCTTCGTGGAAGTCAAACTCAGCGCAACCATTGCGAGCATGATCAAATCGGCGTGCAGGACAAGGGTGAGGACTTCTTCGGTGGCTACGCCTATACGAGGTCGGGCCATCCGGCCGACCTCGAGATCATCATCACCGAAACGCCGGCGCATCTGCGCAAGTTTCACGATCCGGAATCGGGCCTGGCGCTGATCCGGCCGGATGCCTGGCGTGGGCCGTCGGACAGCTCGGACTCGTCGCCGGACACGGCCATCCGCAAACAACCGGAAACAGACTGGAAAGGAGGAGAGGCTGGATGGTGCGCTCGGAGCGGGAGAACACCTGCGTTCGTTCAGTAGTTGAAGCACGACCGCCTTTCCGCACACCGGCCGGACGTGCCGATTTCTGATCCAATCTTCCGCCGGCAGCGCTATGGCGCTTCATGCCCACGTGTGAAGCCGCTCTCCCGGCGGTAACAGAGATGGAGTTTGTCCCACACCTTCATCATCGCATGGACCAGTTGGTCCATGAGCGCGTCGTCGTGATAGGGCGTAGGTGTAAGACGCAGGCGTTCCATTCCTCGCGGGACAGTGGGGTAATTGATCGGCTGGATGTAGATGCCATGCTCCGACATCAGCAGCTCCGAAGCCGCCCTGCACTTCTCGGGATCGCCGACATGCACCGGCACGATATGGCTCTCGCTCGGCATCACCGGCAGGTCTGCTGCCGTCAGGACGGACTTCAGCCGCGCTGCACGATCCTGATGCCGGACGCGCTCCGCTGTCGAGGCTTTCAGATGCCGGATTGCAGCGGTCGCGGCTGCGCAGACCGGAGGCGGCAATGCCGTCGTGAAGATGAAACCGGGGGCGTAGGAACGCACCGCATCGATCAGGTTCGCCCCAGCCGCAAGATAGCCGCCGAGACAGCCATAGGCCTTTGCCAGCGTGCCCTCAACAATGTCGATCCTTTCCATGACCCCGTCGCGCTCAGCTATGCCGCCGCCGCGCGGGCCATACATCCCGACCGCGTGCACCTCGTCGACATAGGTCAGTGCGCCGTAGCGCTCGGCCAAGTCGCAAATTCGATGCAGAGGCGCGATATCCCCGTCCATCGAGTAGAGGCTCTCGCACACGATGAGCTTTGGCCTTTCGGGATCTGCCGCCCGCAGCAGCCGTTCGAGATGCTCAGGATCATTGTGCTGCCAGATCTGCTTCTCAGCGCCGGCCTTGCGAACACCCTCGATCATGGAGTTGTGGTTCAACGCGTCGGAAAGCAGCAAACACCCAGGCAACAGCTTGGCGATCGTCGATATCCCCGCCTCGTTGGAAACGTAGCCGGAGGTAAACACCAGCGCGGCCTCCTTACCGTGGAGATCGGCCAGCTCCTGCTCGAGCGCGACGAGCGGATGGTTCGTCCCCGCGATGTTGCGGGTGCCGCCGGCCCCTGTGCCCATACGCGATGCGGCATCGATCATGGCTCCCACGACCTTCGGGTGCTGGCTCATGCCCAGATAGTCGTTGGAGCACCAGATCACGACCTCACGCTTGCCCTCCCCCGAATGCCAGATCGCATAGGGATAGCGCCCCGCCTGGCGTTCAAGATCCGCAAAGACACGATAGCGCCGTTCCTGATGCAGTCGATCCAACGCACCGCGGAACATCGCGTCATATTCAGGGAGGAGGCTCAACGGCCGCATCTGGTAGTTCATGATTGGACGACTCCTGCCGACTATTTTGCCCGATTGAACTGGTAGGAGCCCTGCAGGAAGACGCCATAGCGCTCCGTCGTATATCTCAGGACCTGATTGAAGGAATCGACCGCATTGGTGCTGAGATGCCACCAGCGTCCGCCGATGCCGATGCGGAAATTGTCGGTCAACTGGTAGTTCAGCACGGTCTCGGCCTGGAATCCGGATCCTTGTCCTGAGGCAGGATCGCGCCCGAACGTGAAATAGTGCGTGTCGATCGCATTCTGCGAAGTCCAGACATAAGCGGCCTCCGCCTGCCAGCTCAGCCGGTCAGACAGCCGCGTGTCGAGTGAGACACCGGCCCGTCCGCTATGCCAGCGATCCTGCTCGGTCACCACCTTGACGCCTGCCCCAAGAGCCGGACTGCAGATCGTCGGATTGCCACCCACCTGGGTGCAGCCCCGCGCGTCGACCGTTTCTGTCCAATATTGATAGCCGACGAAGGCACCAAGCCGGAAACGCTCCGTCTCCAGCAGATTGAAACCGACATCGAGATTTGCGTATTGCAGCCGCCCGCCCACGCTGCTGACGGTCTTGGATGACGGATTGACGAAAGGAGCAAAGTCCTCATCGACGAGAGTGCCCGAGCTGATCTTGCCCGCCCCGAAATAGCCCTTCAGAAACATGTTGGTGAACGGGCCGTCGAGCGCATCAACCCTGAAGAACATCTCGCCGCTGTGCCCGGTCATGCCGCCATAAGCCAGCCGGGAGACCTGAAGCGTCGCTGCCTGATCGGCGAAATAGCGGTAGCGATTCTGCCCCGAGCTGAACCAGTAGCGCACTCCGGTCTCCAGCATATAGGACGGCAGGATCGACGCGCGCGACCGCAGCGGCATATCGCCCGAGCCCGCGCCTTGGCCGCCTTGCAACGCTGCAGGCCTGGCCCAGGCGCAGCTGACGATCGAGGCGTTGCACTTCGTGACACCGTCGGCGTTGAAATCGCGCCGCAACGTGACCGTCGCGAACAGGTCCTTTGTCGTCGTCTTGACGTTGGCCAGCGTGCTGTCGACGAACCGGTAGCCAATCTCTGTTTCCAAGCTGATCTCCTTCGACCAGAGATAGCTGACCAGCAGCGACGGCAGGATCGTGTACTCCTTCAAGTCGGTCCGGGTGCCGGACCTATAGCCCATCCGCAGCCGCGGGCTGATGGCGAGATCGGGCGTGATCGGGTAGCGCGAGGCAAGATCCAGCACATAGAACTTCGAGTCCGCCAGGCTCGCGTAGCGTAGCGCGCCCATGAACAGATCGCCCGGCTTGATGATGCTGTTCCCGGTCAACTGAGCCGACAGATAATATTCGAGACCGCTCGCCGGCGTGCCGTCGACGCCGCCGGACGGCAGCGTGCCGGTCAGATTGGTCACCGTGGCATCGGCGGCGACCTGCCAGGTCTCGTTCAGGGGCCGCGAATAGCTGACCATCGCCGACTGGAATGTCGGCGTGCGGTCGATCGCGAGCTGCCTGATCTCGCCTGCGGTATTGAACTTCATCATGTCGTAGAGCGTGAGGAACGGCTGCCCCTGCAACGCATTCCAGGTCGAGAGAAATGGAACTCTTCGGTAATCGAACGAGGCGTTGATGACCGACTTGTCCTCGAACGTATACGTTCCCGAGAACACGGCGGCATTGAGCGCGCGGAAATGCGTGTCGTAGTCGATCAGGCCGAGCAGCGACTTGTTGGTGTCGAAATAGCGGAATTCCGCGCCGATGGCCTGGCGGTCGACGATGTTGCGGTCGTATTGCGTGATCAGGTAGACGGTGGTCTCGAGCCCGCCGAGAATCTTGCCGAAATCGATGCTTGCGCCATAGAGCGTCTTGCCATCCTTGAACGGTGCGTCGAAACGGCTCCAGTTCGGCGAGCCCGCGAGCACGTTCAAGCGCAGCCCGGGGCTCTTCTGCCAACTCAGCACCGCGCCGTCGAAACGGCCGATCACGCCGCCGGTGTTGCGGGATTGCCGTCCGACGCGCAAGGTCACGTCGGCTTCCTTCAGCGTGTAATCGACTTGCGCGGTCGAGACGCCATACTTGTCATTGCCCGTATCGAATTGGCGCTCGTGGGTGAACGCCAGCTTGAACTTGGTCCTGATGCGATCGTTGTCCGCGGTGCCCAGGAAGTCGAAATTGGTCAGCAGCGTGTTCTGGTGCACCCGGTGGGCATCGGGATCTGCATTCGGGTTCGGCGCGATGGCCCTGTCCTTGACGGCACTGGTGCTGTCATTGGTGATGAAGGTGGTCGAGAGGCTGCCCGACATCGACCAGCGCGTATCGCCGTTCGGCCCTACCGACTTGGTTGGCATCCCTGCCCCCATGTCTCCGCCATCGGAGTTGACCGGAGACATGTCGCGCGGCCGCGCCGGCGCGCTGCTGGTTGCGGTCAGAAGCGCAGCGAGCCGCTGCCTCACCCGCTCAGCGCCCTCGCCGTTCGGATAACGGCGCAGATAGTCCTCGAATTCGGCCTGGGCTGCAGCGGTCTGCCCGGCCTTCTGGCGCGCGACGCCGAGCAGCTCCTGCGCCTCTGCGCTCGAGCCGGTCTCAGGGAGTTTCAGCACCTTCTTCAGAAGGTCGATCGCGGCGTTGAAATTGCCTTTCTTGATCGATGCGCGCGCCTCGTCCATCGAGGCCTCCGCAAACCGGATGTCCGCCGCGGACGCCGGCTGCATCGTGCGATTGTCGTTGCGGACCGACGCCGCCGCACCGGGGATCGCAACCGGTTTCGGCGCATCCGGAGCGGCTACGCTCGGCACCAGGGCCTTCACCTTGCACGCCGACACCGGGCCCTTCCGGGCAATCACGATCGTGACCTGCTCGAAGCTGCCGGATTGCACGATCTGATAGGTGAACTCGCCAGCAAACTGAGCGACGAGGATCGGTCCTCTGTTCTGATCGAGCGTCAAATAGACGTCCTGGATGCCGGAGCTCTGGGCATTGTCGACCCGCACGCCCTCTCGTCTGACCAGACGCCGCGTGATGACGGCGTCCCGATCGACCAATTGTAGCGAGACGCTGAGCTGGCTGCCCTTATCCAGCGGAAAATGCCCAGTGTAGCGCACGCGAGCATGAAAGTTGACGCGCAGCAGGCTGCAGTTGCCGATCGTCGTGGCGTTTGCGCTGGCGACGAACTGATCGATGACGGGCTGGGCCGGTGCGACGCCGAAGGCTCCATCGAGCAGGATTGCGAGCAGGCCGGACAGCAGAGTCATCGCCCATCGGGTCGACCTCGCTGCTGCTGCTTGACTGAAGCGGCAGCTCATCACCAGCCGCCTCCATTGACCCGGTGCTGCCGCTGGCGACGGGTGATGATGGCGGTCTGCGACTTGTCAGCATAGATGTGACACGCGCCGGTGCAGTCCTTGAGCTCGGCGACGGTGTAGTCCATCGGCGCCGGCTTCACGAGCTTGGCATGCTGCTGCGGCCGGAAATCACCCGCGTGACAGGCGGCGCAGTCGGGCTTGTAGGCCGCGAACTTGAACACGACGGCTTGCGAATTGCCGCTGTGGCAGGCGGTGCAGCCAATGGCGGCGCTATGGTTCGGATAGCTTGCCGACATGTGCCGGTAGTTGACCGAACTCCAGCTGGCCGTCCGATGGCAGCTCTCGCAGGGGACGTTGGTCACGAAGTGCTTCGGCGACTTGCCGGTGGCATTGGAGCCATTGTGACAGCTGGCGCACGGCGCAGTGAGGCTGGTGTGATCCATCCGTGCGCCCGAGAACGACACGGTGTTCTTGTGGCAGCTTTCGCATGGCGCGCTGGTGACCACGTGGCGCGGCGGCTTGCCGCCGGCTGATGATCCGTTGTGGCAGGTCGCGCAGGCCGCCATCGTCCCGGTGTGGCTGAAACGGGCTCCGCTGAATGTCGTCGTGCTCTTGTGGCAGGTCTCGCACGGCGCATTGGTCGCAACGTGCTTCTGCGGCTTGCCGGTTGCGGCCATGCCGTTGTGGCAGCTCGCGCAGGCCGCCATCGTGCCGGTGTGACTGAAGCGGGCTCCACCGAATGTCGTCGTGCTCTTGTGGCAGGTCTCGCACGGCGCATTGGTCGCGACGTGCTTCTGCGGCTTGCCGGTCGCGGCCATGCCGTTGTGGCAGCTCGCGCAGGCCGCCGTCGTCCCGGTGTGGCTGAAGCGGGCTCCGCTGAACGTCGTCGTGCTCTTGTGGCAGGTCTCGCACGGCGCATTGGTCGCGACGTGCTTCTGCGGCTTGCCGGTCGCGGCCATGCCGTTGTGACAGCTCGCGCAGGCCGCTGTCGTCCCGGTGTGGCTGAAGCGGGCTCCGCTGAACGTCGTCGTGCTCTTGTGGCAGGTCTCGCACGGCGCCGCAGTCGCAATGTGCTTCGACGGCTTGCCAGGCGCACTCATGCCGTTGTGGCAGGATGCGCACGGTCCCTGCGCCGTCATGTGGTTGAATCTCGAGCCGGCCTCCGTGGCGCTCGAGCCGGCAAGCCCTGCCCTCGGATTGACCGTCGGCAGCAGCGATGGAACCCGACCTGCGTTCTGCGACTCCATTGCATCAGGATTGGCGGCACCGATCGAAGGCAGGAGCTTGCTGCGCGGATCGTTCGGCACAGGCGCTGAAGGGGCGGATGTCATCCGCGGGAGAGTGCTCAGCGGCTGCGACACCGACGCCGCGTCACCAGCTTTCGCCGCGCCGTCGGGTTTGGAGGCGGCAGGCGCACCGGCCGGGGCCCCTGCTCGAGGATCGGTCGTCGCGGCCGCCGACGTCGCAGCTGTATTCGCCAGCGGCTTGCTGCTGAACAAGAGCGTCGAACTGGATGGTGCGGCAGGCTTCGCAGCCGCGCCGGCCGCAGCCGTGGCCGGCGCTGCGCTCGTGCCCGATGCGGACTCGGGAGTCGTGGCCGCCGTCATCGTCCGGTTGGCGGTCGTGGCTGGCGTCACCGCCTTGGCGACGGGCGCCTGAGCGGGGACCACCGACCTGGCCGTGGTCGAGCAACCCGCGGCCGGCTTCTGCGGGTCGTCGTCCCAGGTCGAGAAGTTGGCGGCAGCGCGCACGTGGCAGCAGCCGCAATCCTGTGACTTGGCACTGTGATCCGGCCCCTGCGCGCCTCTGCGGCCCTGGCTGCGATAGGCGCCATTGTGACAGCTGTCGCAGCGCGTCGCATGCACGGCGGTATGGCTCATCGTGTAGGTGGCGAAGCTCGCCGCGGTGTTGGTGTGGCAGTTCGAGCACTGGACGCCGGTCACCGGAATGTGCGGCGGCGTGGTCAAACCCTTCGCGCTCGAGCCATTGTGACAGGCGGAGCAATTGGTGTTGGCCGCGGAGTGGGTGAACGCCGCGCCGCCCCAGCTGGTGAAGCCGCCCGAGGCTGCCTTGGCGTGGCAGCTGACGCAGTCGGCGCCGCCTGTCGCAACGTGGTTCGGATACGACGCCGTGCCCATGGCCCCCTTGGTGCCCTGGCCGGTGTAGCTGCCGTTGTGACAGCTGTCGCAGCGCGCGGTCGATACCGC